>JAIRUG010000017.1 GCA_031254535.1 Rickettsia sp. | reverse complement strand
CTCTTGTTCTCAGATCGTAACTATAACTTGTTGGCATCGGATTTTACTATATTTTTTCTCTCTATATTTATACTATATTTTCTTCCTCTTGTCGCCATTTTCTTTGATTAAGCTATACTATTGTCGCTCCTCGCAATGACATTTGTGAACTTGGTATAATGCTAGTAGGGTTAGCTATAATATTAAAGAAATAGAAGTAATAAAATAATAATTTTAAAAAAAAGTATTATTGTTGTTTTTTGACTTAGTGGACAAAAATTTTGGAGTATACTCAAATTATTTGAGTATATACTACATAAATTCAATGGTAAGAGTTATCCCGAACTGTGATAACTCATCTGAGTATATATTTGAAAGACTATAAATTGATTACAGAATGTTGATATATAAACGTTATATAATAAGAAATATAGTACCATCCTTGGTAATAATTATTTTCTCGGTCACTAGCCTTGTATGGATTACTCAGGTATTAAAGATGTTGTACTTAATTGATAAGGGAATAAAAGCTCAGGATTTCTTAAATTTAATTATTTTAGTTATTCCATCTTTGTTGTTTATTTTATTACCTTTTGCAACTATTATTGCTGTTATTTATACTTATAATGCTTTGAGTCAGAGACGTCAGATAATTATTTTGCAAAATTTGGGATTAAATAATATACAACTAGCTAGTCCAGCATTGATTGTAGCTTTGATAGTTATGTTATTTGCGTATTATATTTCGACTAGTTTATTACCATTATCTTATGGCAAGCTTAAATCAGATCTTAATTTCATGAGGAATAATTATGCATCCAATATGCTGGATGAGAAGACATTTAATACAGTTTCTAAAGATATAGTAGTTTATTTTGATAAAAAATTACCTGATGGTACTATGAAAAATTTGATCATTTTTGATAATCGCAAGCATGATAATCACGCAATCTTGTTTTCTAGATACGGGGTGTTTAAAATATATAATAACAGCTCGTCTTTCCAGTTAAAAGATGGAGTTAGGCAGGTATATGATCATAATGGTAATTTAAATAATTTATTATTTGATGTTTTAACCGTAGAATTAGTCAGTAATAATAGTAAAAAATTGGTAAGGAAGGAATATAGCAGGGAAATCAATGAGTATTATATTGATGAATTATTAAAACCCAATAACATTTTATCAGAACAGAAAAAGATTAAATTAATTGCTGAGGGACACCAAAGATTGATTTGGCCCATGTATAATTTTATACTGGTTTTTCTAACATTGTCGGTTTTTTTACAGCAGCCTTATAATAAAAAATCTAGTCTAAGACAGATTCTAATTACTGTATTTTCTGCCATAATTATCACATACTTACATTTTGTATTACAAAATCTTGCTTCTAAAGATTTAAACTTTATCTTTGCTTGTTATGCTAATGTTATTATTGCTATTATTTTAAGTCTATATTTATATTTCCGTAGAACTATATGAGTTTCCAAGATTTACCGCAATTCCTAAAAATCTTAGAGCAAAATGGGCTCCTTAAGCGTATATCCTATCCCGTATCGTCTAACCTTGAAATAACAGAAATCAGTAGAAGAATTTTAATAAAAGATGGTCCAGCTTTGCTGTTTGAAAATGTTATTAAAAACGATGGAACTAAGTCTGATATGCCAGTTCTAACTAATTTATATGCTAGTATTGAGCGAATAGCCTTGGGACTTGGTTTGAAACATAAAGAAGATTTAAGGAAATTCGGTGAATTGCTAGCTTTTCTTAAAGCCCCCGAGCTACCTTCTTCCTTTAAAGAAACCTTTGCCATGTTGCCATTGGCAAAAAGAATGTTGGCTATGTCGCCAAAAATGTTATCAAAAGCTCCCTGTCAAGAAGTTATAATTGATGATCCTGATGTTAATATATTACCTATACAAACCTGTTGGCCTCTTGATATTTCGCCACTAATTACTTGGTCAATAGTTGTTACCAAAGGACCTAGTCTAGAGAAGATAGATAATTTTAACCTTGGTATATACCGAATGCAAGTAGTAGGGCGTAACAAACTTATTATGCGTTGGCTTAAAATGCGAGGTGGAGCTCAGCAACATAAGCGTTGGCAGTCGGCAGTATCGCCGAGCCTTTGCTGCAGTGGTTATTGGGGCAAGTCCTGCTGTGACTATGGCTGCTGTTATGCCTCTACCTGATAATATGTCTGAGTATAATTTTGCTGGATTATTAAGAAGTAAGTCAATTGAATTGGTAAATTGCGTTAGTATAGATATGAAAGTGCCTGCTCATAGCGAAGTTGTTATTGAGGGACATGTAAGTTTTGATGAATATCTACCAGAAGGACCATTTGGTGACCATACAGGTTACTATAATGACGTTGAATATTTTCCAGTCTTTAACTGTTAAGACTATTACCATGAAAAGGCAACCTATATACTTAAGTACTTATACTGGCAAAGCTCCAGATGAACCATCTATACTTGGTGTAGCATTAAATGAAATATTTATTCCTATAGTGGGACTGTTGAAAGAAGAGATAGGTATGGTATAATGAAAAAAAGAGAGTTGTAGAATGTCTTCAAATCAAATGACAATGGTAAGTCTAAATCAGTTAGTTAACGCAAAGCATCAATATCGTAAATTTAAAGAATTATTTGA
>JAIRUG010000001.1 GCA_031254535.1 Rickettsia sp. | reverse complement strand
AAAAATTGCAATCTTTTAAAAATATTAGAGTTGATGATTTTTTTTGTAATTTTTTAGACAAAAGATTTTGTTTCTTTTTTTTGAAATTAGAGCAAATTTTTATCTTTCAACGGTCCCACACTACAAAAACTTGAAGTAGAATTTAATGAGGAGAGTTGTACATCATGCAAATACTTAAGAGTATCATCCCAATTATTATTATCTTACAAAACTTCTTTGCTTTTGCTGATCATAAGGTTGCTGATCCTACGGTAAATAATACTCAAATATCTAATAATCTCATTGACACATATTTTACTCAATGTACTGAAGAAATTGCTGATAAAGAAAGTTTACTTGTCGATTGGTATACATTAGAACCCTACCAGTTTAGTTCTATAACTAGAAGTGGTAACTATAATATCACCGGTTTAGATATTGAATTAATCAATGCTATTAGTAGCAAAATTAACATTGGCATACAATATACTGGTTCTGCATGGGGGCGAGTAATACCCAATATCCAACAAGGTAAAAGTGATATGGTAGCAGGGCTTACTTATACTAATGAAAGAGCAGTTTTTGGCAATTTCTCCATTCCATATCGATTTGCAGAAATTTCCTTATTTACTTTACGTTCAGCAACAAAACATCTAAATTTTAAGAATACAAATGAATTCCTAGCTCAGATACGTTTACTAAATTTCCGTCTTGGTATAACTAAAAAAGTTGTGTATGGTAACACAAGAACGACTGACTACCTAAATCAGGTTAGTAATAACGACATCATCATTAAATATGGAAGTAATGCAGAGTTATTTAAGGCACTGCTACGTAATGAGATTGATGGATTTCTTGACGACAGAATTGCAGGGGTAGCTCTTGCCTTAAACTGTGTAGAAAAAGATCAAGTAGAAGAGATACCTACTGGGATTAAAACCCCTATACACTTAATGTTTAGTAAGAAAACCGTATCTCCTAACCTAGTCGCACGATTTAACAATTCAATTAAAGAATTTATCAATAGTGATGAATATAAAAAAATTGTTAGAAGATATATATATCATACCTTATTGCCAAAATCTATTGATTCAACATGGTGTCATATTATTGGAGTTATAGGAAGTATAGCATTCGCAATTTCTGGTATCATTATATCAGCAAAAACAAATGCTACGCTGTTTACTACTTTTGTATTAGCAATGTTACCATCTTTACTAGGATGTATTTTACTCGATATTATATTACACCATACCGATAATAATATAAGTATTGTTTTAACTCCATATTATGCTTTTCGTGTTTTTATAACGGTGCTTATTGGCTTCTCTGCCATTAAATTGTTAGCTTATTATAACAAGCAATTATATGAGGATAATTTTATCCAAAAAATACGCAATAATACTCTTATTGTTTGTGATTCCTTAGGGCAAGCATCTTTTATGGTAATTGGTGTTATAATTGTAATTGTACAAAGAATTGAACCGTTAGAGTTTTGGGGGACATGTTTCGCTTGGTTGACTTCTAGTGTCGGTATAATATTCCGGAATTTAATTGGTAAGTATGATAAAAATATGGAGTGTATACCTAGAGAAATTAATTTTGAAATATTAATATTGTGGGGTGCGATTTTTAGTATATTATTAGATTCTTACGCTTATAAGCCTGATTATAGTACAATAAAATACTCTATTGTTACAGTATTTGTAGGGGCTTTTGTTAGTAGACTTTTAGTCTACTACTATAATATCTCAAACTTAACTTTTCGTTCGGATAATACAGAAATTCCTACAGATAATATAAAAACAAACTGAAAATTAGAAATGAAAATAGCTACTTGGAATATTAATTCTATAAGAATGAGACTACAACTATTTACGTGACTTTTTAACGGAAGTAGATCCTGACATTGTTTTACTACAAGAAATAAAGTGTGAGACCGAGAAATTTCCTTTTGATGAATTATCGGACTTAGCGTATAATTTCTATGTGCATGGTCAAAAATCCTATAATGGCGTTGCTATTTTATCAAAATTTCCAGCTGATGAAGTAATAAAAGACTTTCCGGCTATTAATTGTATTGATCAAGCACGAGTGATAGAAATCACTGTACAAACTCCAATAGGTTTTTATAGTATTACTTCATTATATGCCCCTAACGGTTCATTGGTAGGTAGTGATAAATTTGAGATGAAATTAAAATTTTATGACAGTTTAATTAATTACTTACAATCCAAGAAATCTCATGACACTAAGATAATAGTTGGAGGAGATTTTAATATTGCTCCTTTTGATATTGACGTATACTCGGCAAAAGAGTTACAAAATACTACTTGTTTTACTAATGAAGAAAAACAACGATTGAGAATTATTTTAAATTCTGGTTTTGAGGATTTATATAGATTAGCAAATCCAACTAAGCAAGAATTTTCCTGGTGGGATTATAGAGCAGGTTGTTTTGAACAAAATAAAGGTATGCGTATTGATACGATACTTGCATCAACCAATGTTGCAAATCATTTAGATGATTGCTATATGTATTATAATTTACGAACCAAGGTTAAACCTTCTGATCATATACCCGTTGTCGCAGTCATTTAGTTCAATCTATTAACCAGAGGTTTCATAATGAAACTGTTGCCAGATGATCTTTATTTGATCATTTTGGTGTCACGTCTTATCTTCCAGATAAAAAAGTGCTTGAAACGTGTAAGTAATGGGGTTTGTAGAGATTTTGTTATGAGATTTGTAGTCATGTAAATATCACTTTTTACTTGACATGATTTAAATTAATCGATATAATATTTTCAGACATAAATTTCCGCCGTTAAAGCACATTCTCATCAGCATCTCTTCAATTTATCTAGCATAATGATGTGCCAACTGACAACATGTAGTCAGTAAAGAAAATTTAATTTTTAGACATTGTGCTGCATACTAATCCCGTCTCATAGCATAATTTTTGTTCCTCTCCATCTGGAAGATAGTCGCGTGCGTCCTCAAATCCTTACTATTACCCACAAATATTTTGTTAAGGGTACCACCGTCATTGCGAGGAGATGTAAGCCGACGAAGCAATCCATACAAAAGCTTCATGGATTGCCACGCTCACGTACGTTCGCTCGCAATGACATATATGCAACCCAAACGTCTATTAGCGAGGAGCCGCTTTGCGGCGACGCAGCAATCCCAAAAATGGTTAGGAATGGATTGCTTCGTCGGCTACGCCTTCTCGCAATGACGTCTTGTACTTTAACTTTTTTTCCGTGAACACTTACCTCTGCAGGTATAGCTTAACCAGATAATGGGACTGTTGAAAGATAAAAATTTGCTCTAATTTCAAAAAAAAGAAACAAAATCTTTTGTCTAAAAAATTACAAAAAAAATCATCAACTCTGATATTTTTAAAAGATTGCAATTTTTTTCATAAA
>JAIRUG010000091.1 GCA_031254535.1 Rickettsia sp. | reverse complement strand
TCTTGTTCTCAGATCGTAACTATAACTTCTTGGCATCGGATTTTACTATATTTTTTCTCTCTATATTTATACTATATTTTCTTCCTCTTGTCGCCATTTTCTTTGATTAAGCTATACCTGTTAACATTTAGTCATAGTAAACTGACGTTATTACGAGGAGGTGTAAGCCAACGAAGCACCCCATTTCTAATTACTTGTTATGGATTGCTTCATTGCTGCAAAATTGCTTCTTGCAATGACGGAGAGGCATCTAGAACTTTAACGGGTTAGCTTATATACGTCTTGATTTGCAATAAAACTCTGATATTATGCCAAAGTAGAAAGTTTGATCGTAACGCATAATTTATAGCCTCTATAAATAATAATTGCTAATTACATAGCAATTGGTAATTGGGATAATAGTAGACTGATGAATGATATTTTCTCTAGTACATTACCTATTCTTTTGATTCCCTTGCTTGGTAGTATTATCAAAAGGAAATGGTTGACTTCTGAAGAATTTTGGAGGGGGGTAGAAAAATTATCATATTTCTTTCTTTTTCCTGTCATGATTTTCAATCATATATCTATAGCTGATTTAAATGCATCTTCTATAATAAGACTGGTATTAGCATTAATCATTTCCACTTCTATTATTGCTGTTGCTTTAATTATTTATCAGAAGAAAACCAACTTTGACAAAATTCAGTTTACTTCAACCTTTCAAGGGGCAGTACGTTATAATAGTTATATCTTTTTTGGTGTTAGTAGTCCTCTTTTGGGTCAAGAAGGGCTTGCTATAGTATCGGTGATTTCATCTTATATGATCATTTTTACTAATATCATATCAGTAATGATTTTTGCCCATTATATCCCTGATAGTTCTGTAGCTCAGGGTTCTAAAGCTAGCTTTATATGGACGCTTAAACTGCTAGTACAAAATCCCTTGATTATCACTAGTATCATTGGATTTCTTTTTAATTACTCTAATTTAGAATTACATCTTGGTATAAAAAAAACCTTATCTACTCTATCTGACTCTGCTTTAGCTATAGGTATGCTAAATGTTGGAGCAAATCTCAAATTCTTCATGCGTGGTACGATTGTGCACAATGTATTATTTACTAGTTTTATTAAGTTAGTGGCTTTTCCTGTTGTTGCAATAATTGTATTGTCGCTAATGTCAATCACTGGTACTGCTAAATCAGTTGGGGTTCTATATAGTTGTTTACCATGTGCCAGCACAGCTTATGTTTTATCACGTCAGCTTGGTGGAGATCCAGAATCTATGGCATCAATTATTACCTTCACAACACTATTTTCAATAGTCTCATTGTCAGTTCTTATGTGGATGAGCATATAATGATGTCAAAACTTGAAATAATTAAGGAACAACATTTATGGATGAAATAAATAAAATAAATTATCTCAAAGCTTTAGAATATCATCGCAAGGATAAGCCAGGTAAAATTGCTATTGCTGCAACTAAGCCTTTGGATACTCAACAGGACTTGGCTTTGGCTTATTCGCCAGGGGTAGCAGCACCATGTCTTGAAATTGCTAAAAATATAGATGATGTTTATAAATATACTGCTAGAGGCAACTTAGTTGCTGTAATAACTAATGGTACAGCTATTCTTGGTCTTGGTGATTTGGGAGCAGCTGCGTCAAAGCCAGTAATGGAAGGAAAAGCTGTTTTATTCAAGAAATTTGCTGATATTGATTCTATTGATCTTGAAATAGATACTACTGACCCAGATGAGTTTATTAATGCCGTAAAATATCTTAGTTATAGTTTTGGTGGTATTAATTTAGAAGATATTAAATCTCCCGAATGTTTTATAATTGAGGAAAAATTAAAAAGCTGTATGCAGATACCGGTTTTCCATGATGATCAGCATGGAACGGCTATTATTGCTGCGGCAGGTCTTATTAATGCGGCTTATATTACAAATCGTTCATTGGATAATATGAAAATTGTAGTAAGTGGTGCAGGGGCGGCAGCAATTGCCTGCATTGAATTACTAATTGCTCTTAGTGTAGACAAAAAGAATGTTATAATATGTGATAAAATGGGGGTTGTTTATAAAGGTCGACAAGAAGGTATGAATGAATGGAAGGAATTATACGCGGCTGAAACCGACTTGCGTACCATGAGTGATGCCATGAAGTCAGCTGATGTATTCCTTGGCTTATCTTCTAAAGGGGCGGTATCGAAAGAAATGGTAGCTAGTATGGCTCAAAATCCCATCATTTTTCCGATGGCTAACCCAGACCCAGAAATTACTCCAGAGGATATACAAGCAGTTAGAAGTGACGCGATTATTGCTACAGGACGCTCTGATTACAATAATCAGCTTAATAATGTTATGGGCTTTCCGTATATTTTCCGTGGAGCTTTAGATGTTAGAGCTACTACTATTAATCAGGAAATGAAAATAGCGGCAGCGATTTCTTTAGCGGAACTAGCAAGACAAGCTGTACCTGACGAAGTTTATAAAGCATATCCTGGTAGGAAAATGGTTTTTGGTCCAGATTACATAATTCCTGTACCGTTTGATCCGAGATTAATTACCACTGTTTCGATGGCAGTAGCTAAGGCAGCCATAGATAGTGGGGTTGCTAGAATTACAGATCTTGATTTCAAAGACTATGCAAGGGAATTGGAGAGTAGACTAAATCCTACCTCACATTACATGAATCTATTATTTGAAAGAATCCAACAATCAGCACCTAAAAGAGTAATCTTTGCTGAGGGTGAGGAGGAAGAAGTAATTATGGCTGCTATTACCATGCGGGATACTGGTCATGCTCACCCTATCCTAGTGGGTAGATATGATAAAATATCTACTGTTTTAAGTAAAATAGGTATGAATTATGATTTAAAGGGTATTAACATAATGAATGCTGCTATTAACCAAAATCTTAATAAATATATAGATACTCTTTATAGCCGATTACAGCGTAAGGGTTATTTATATCGTGACTGTGCTAAATTAGTTAAAAGTGATAAAAATATATTCTCAGCTATCATGATAGCTTGCGGTGATGCAGATTGTATGGTTACTGGCGTAACAAAGAGCTATTATAATAGCTTAGAGGATATTATGAAGGTAATAGAACCTAAAAAAAATAATAGAATATTAGGATATTCTATTATGGTTACCAAGGAACATAATATAATTATTGCTGATAATAGCGTGACTGAACTGCCAAGTGAGCAGGATCTTGTAGAAATAACCTTACAGACTGCCAGTATAGCAAAAAATATGGGAATGACGCCAAAGATTGCACTACTTTCCTTCTCAACTTTTGGTAATCCAATGAGAGAAAAGGCAAATAGAGTACTGGAAGTTGTTAGAATCTTAGATGGTATGAATCTGGATTTTGAATATGATGGTGAAATGTTAGCTGATGTTGCTCTGAACCCTAACTTACGTAATTTATATAAGTTTTGTCGGTTATCAGGTTCTGCTAACGTCTTGATTATGCCTGATATACATTCTGCTGCAATTTCAACGCAACTATTGCAAGAATTAGCCAGAGGTGTTTTTATTGGACCCATAATTAATGGTTTTGAATATCCGGTACAAATAGTACGAATGGGGGCGTCAGCAAGTGAAATAACAAAAATTGCCACATTTGCTTGTATAGATGCAATAAACCTTAAATGATTAGAAATGGATTGTTTCGTTATGGCAAAGCTATTCCTCGCAATGGCGGAGTAATACTAACCCTGGTTAGTTATCCATTTCTTTGTCATAAAAAGCTATGGCGATTTTAATAGCCTTATGGACGTATAAATACTTTATATTGTGTTCTTATTGCCACAAATTATCGCAATAATATTATCACTCAATGCCCATAATAATTTTTTAAGTAGGCTGAAGGCAAATATTATGCTATACACTTAAAGCTAGGTGACCTAAGTGGAATTTGAAAAGAATTTGTGTTTCACTGGTATTTATTTTAAGAGCCTATAAGGGATTCTTGTTTATTTAATTTTTAAGGAGAAATATATATGAAAAAATTATTGTTAATTGCCGCTACCAGTACGGCTCTTTTGACTTCTGCTGCATCATTTGCTGAAACAGGGGGGTTTTATCTTAAAGCCGAAGGCGGTGCAACTAAGTTGAATATGATGAAATTTAAGGCGGAAGGTGCTAAGTCTTCTGGTCTTAAATTTAAATCCGCTATTTCTGGTATTGCTGGTGTTGGTGCTGGTTATTATATCATGGATAATATTAGAACAGAGATGACACTTGACTTCCTCATTAATCCAGAATTTAAGTACTCCGAGACTTGGAAGGATGGCGATGCTTCAGAAGCTATAGCTAAAGAAAGTGTCAGAGCATTATTGCTCAGTGGTTATGTTGATTTATATGATGCAGGTATTGCTAAGTTCTTTGCCGGAGCTGGTGTTGGTATAGCTCAAGTGCAACAAAAGATAAGTGGTACTAATACAATGGATGGCAAGAAGGAAAAAGTAGATACTATGTCCTTTAAGTCTGTTAATAATTTTACTTATCAAGTGAGTGCTGGTGCTGCTTTTAATTTGGCTGATGGCATGAACCTAGATCTTACTTACAGTTGGAAAGATTATGGAGAAACAAGCGATAAAGTTAAGGGTGCTAAGGACAACCAGAAGGCAGGTAAAGACGCCCTCAGAGGTCATAATTTAATGGCTGGTATAAGGTTTGATATCTAATAATAAATAGTTTATAAACTTATTATTTTTGTTTTACAAAGAAGGGAGCTTTACTAGCTCTCTTTTTTGTTATTTATGAGTCTTTGACAAAAAAATATGTATAGCTAATCAGGGTTATATTTGTCCATAGCAAACTGTCGTCTATATAGTGAGGAGACCGTCGGTCTGTGAAGCAATCCAAGTTTAATTTTCTGGATTGCGAATGTACGTGAGCGTGGCAATCCATGAAGCTTGCCATATGGACTGCTTCGTCGACCTTATGGTCTCCTCGCAATGACAATTTAGTTTATTTTTGATAATCTGGTACTATGTCTTCCACCTTCAAATTTAGTGGTTAAAAATTTATCGACCATTTGACATGCTAGTTCCCCATTTGGTATTTTAGCTCCTAACACTATTATATTAGCATCATTATGAGCCCTTGATCTTTCTGCCATAAATAAGTCAAAACATAAAGCAGCCCTTATTTCAGATGTACGATTTGCGGCAATTGACATACCTATACCAGTTCCACAAATTAAGATTCCTAAAGGAGCTCTATTTTCTAAAATTCCATCAACAACTTTTTTAGAATAATCTGGATAATCGACTGCTTCTTGATTATAAGTACCATAATCAAGAATAGATATATTTTTATTGTTTAAATAATTGATAATTTTATTCTTGAGTGAAAATCCTGAGTGGTCACTGGCTATTAGAATGTTGTAAGTTTTCATAATTACGTAATTTTAGTAAAAAAAAGACTAGAATTAATTGTACATTAAAGTTAGTTTATTGCATAATAAAATTGCAAATTTTTTGGTAAGTTATTGGTTAGTTATGAATAATAATATAGTTTTTGTTTATTTTATAATATTTATGATTTCTGGGTGTGCTACTCAAGCTCCAGCTCCTATTGAATATAATCGTGGAAAGGATTTTTCCCAGAAATCTACAACCATAAAATCACCAACTACAACATATTCCAAAAATAACAATATATTAGAAAGTGATGAAGATGAAATAATAGGTAGGGAACTTGACGAGAAGGAAAAAGATTTTGATGCTCCGACTGGTTTCTTACAAGAGCGCCATGCTATAAAGACTCAAAGTCAGGATGATGTAATAATAGTTCCAAGAGTAAAACTAGATGATAGTAAGGTAATATACCGTGAGGTGCAATCAGGAGAAACATTAGAATCGATAGCTAATGAGTATGATCAAATGGGTGAACAATTAGCTGAGCTAAATAATATGTCTGCACCATATCATCTTAATAAATCTCAAATTATCATGATAAAAGTTAATACTGAGCTATTAAATAAAAAAAATCAAGAAAGATACGTAAGAAAAAGTACTATAAGAGAGGCGGAAAATGCTGTACCAATTAATGCAGCAAAATTTATCAAGCCAATAGATGGTAAAATTATTATCAAATTTGGTGAACAAACATCTAAAGGAAAAAGCAAAGGGATTAATATTGTTGCAAGAGAAGGTACTGCTGTAAAATCTATTGCCTCAGGTAAAGTAATGTTTGCAGGTAATGATAAGAAGTTTGGTAATTTACTAATAGTGCAATTAGATAACAGCGTTCTTTATGTTGCTTATGCTCATTTACAAGACCTAATTGTTCAAAAAGGAGCAACAGTTTCACAAGGAGAAGTAATAGGACATGTAGGGGGTACTGGAGATGCCGAATATCCTCAGCTACATTTTGCTATTCGCCAGGGGAAGCTAGCTGTCGATCCACTACAATATGTAAACTATTAGACTTCCTGTAAAACTCTACTTATGCTGGTAATTTGGACAATGATGCGGTACTCGAATCCTCACATACACTAGGTTTTGTTGACAAAATTAATGATATATGCTCCGCTTAAACGTCATTGCGAGCAAACGTATGTGAGCGTGGCGATCCATGAAGCTTATATATGGATTGCTTCGTCGCCACTAAAGTGGCGCCTCGCAATGACTATTAGGGTGCATATACGTCATTGCGAGACCACGTAGTGGTCGAAGCAATCCATTTCTAATCACTTTTATGGATTGCTTCGTCGCTACTAAAGTAGCTCCTCGCAATGACGCTTGGGTAAAAGTACTTTTTATAAAATGGTATTGACATTGTTATAAATAGCTGGTATAAAGACCTACGCAGGATGGTAAATCCTGTAGCTGTTTGACAAGTTGGTAAAACTGAAAACTAAATACACACTGCGATAATAAAAATTTATGATCGTGAGTGGATACTGTATGGTGCAGAATTAGTTCTGTACACATCGTACAATCTCAAGTTTGAAAAAATTAAAGTAAATAAAATAAGAGCATTTGGTGGATGCCTTGGCACTAGAAGGCGATGAAGGACGTAATACGCTGCGATAAGCTTCGGGGAGCTGCGAATAAGCTTTGATCCGAAGATTTCCGAATGGGGAAACCCACCTGCTTAGCAGGTATCGTATGGTGAATACATAGCTATGCGAAGCAAACCCAGCGAATTGAAATATCTTAGTAGCTGGAGGAAAGGACATCAACCGAGACTCCGTTAGTAGTGACGAGCGAACGCGGACCAGGCCAGTGGCTTCAGAATAAAAACTAGAACAACATGGAAAGGTTGACCATAGAGGGTGATAGTCCCTTATAGGTAAAAAGTTTTGGAGTCCTTGAGTAAGGCGGGACACGTGAAATCCTGTTTGAACATAGGGGGACCACCCTCTAAGCCTAAGTACTCTCTAGTGACCGATAGTGAACAAGTACCGTGAGGGAAAGGTGAAAAGAACCCCGACAAGGGGAGTGAAATAGACCTGAAACCGAATGCTTACAAGCAGTCGGAGCAGACATTTATGTTCTGTGACGGCGTACCTTTTGTATAATGGGTCAGCGACTTAGTTTATCTAGCAAGCTTAAGCCGTTAGGTGTAGGCGTAGCGAAAGCGAGTTTGAATAGGGCGACTTTAGTTAGATGAATTAGACCCGAAACCGAGTGATCTAGCCATGACCAGGTTGAATGTGGAGTAATATCCGCTGAAGGACCGAACCCACTACTGTTGAAAAAGTAGGGGATGAGTTGTGGCTAGGGGTGAAAGGCTAATCAAACTCGGATATAGCTGGTTCTCCGCGAAATCTATTTAGGTAGAGCGTTATAGCGATTACCGTCGAAGGTAGAGCACTGGATGAGCTAGGGGGTCCTACAGACTTACCAAACTCAACCAAACTCCGAATGTCGACGAGTACAGCATAGCAGACAGACTGTGGGTGCTAAGGTCCATAGTCGAGAGGGAAAAAGCCCAGACCGCCATCTAAGGTCCCTAAATCATGACTAAGTGTTAAAGGATGTGGGAAAACCAAAACAACTAGGATGTTGGCTTAGAAGCAGCCATCATTTAAAGAAAGCGTAATAGCTCACTAGTCTAAATAAGTTTTTCTGCGCCAACAATGTAACGGGGCTCAAGTCATGTACCGAAGATGCGGATTTGCACTTTAATAGTGCATGTGGTAGCGGAGCGTTCCGTAAGCCTGTGAAGGTGAACTGCGAAGTTTGCTGGAGGTATCGGAAGTGAGAATGCTGACATAAGTAGCGATAAAGAATGTGAGAAACATTCTCGCCGAAAGTCCAAGGGTTCCTGCGTAAAGTTAATCTGCGCAGGCTTAGTCGGCTCCTAAGGTGAGGCTGAAAGGCGTAATCGATGGAAATCAGGTTAATATTCCTGAACCTGAGGGATGTGACGGAGATAGTAAATTGTATACGCTTATTGGATTGCGTGTGCAGTGAATATCTTCCAGGAAATAACACCCTCGTTAAAGACCGTACCCTAAACCGACACAGGTGGACAGGTAGAGTATACCAAGGCGCTTGAGAGAACGATGCTGAAGGAACTAGGCAAATTGCATCTGTAACTTTGGGAGAAGGATGACCTATTGATGGGCAACCATTTATAGGTGGCACAAACTAGGGGGTAGCGACTGTTTATTAAAAACACAGGGCTCTGCAAAGTCAATAGACGAAGTATAGGGTCTGACGCCTGCCCAGTGCTGGAAGATTAAGAGGAGGGGTGCAAGCTCTGAATTGAAGTCCCAGTGAACGGCGGCCGTAACTATGACGGTCCTAAGGTAGCGAAATTCCTTGTCGGGTAAGTTCCGACCCGCACGAATGGCGTAACGATTTCCCCGCTGTCTCCAGTATCGACTCAGCGAAATTGAATTCTCCGTGAAGATGCGGAGTTCCCGCGGTTAGACGGAAAGACCCCGTGAACCTTTACTATAGCTTTGCACTGGTATTAGGAATTAGATGTGCAGGATAGGTGGGAGACTATGAAGCGGTGGCACAAGCCACTGTGGAGTCATCCTTGAGATACCACCCTTTTGATTCTTGATATCTAACCGTGATCCTTGAATCAGGATCCGAGACAATGCATGGTGGGTAGTTTGACTGGGGCGGTCGCCTCCCAAAGAGTAACGGAGGCGTGCGATGGTTAGCTCAGGTTGGTCGGAAATCAACTGTTAGAGTGCAATGGCATAAGCTAGCCTGACTGCGAGTCTGACAAGACGAGCAGAGACGAAAGTTGGTCATAGTGATCTGGTGATCCCGAGTGGAAGGGTCATCACTCAACGAATAAAAGGTACTCCGGGGATAACAGGCTGATGATTTCCAAGCGTCCATAGCGACGAAATCGTTTGGCACCTCGATGTCGGCTCATCACATCCTGGGGCTGGAGAAGGTCCCAAGGGTTCGGCTGTTCGCCGATTAAAGTGGTACGTGAGCTGGGTTTAGAACGTCGTGAGACAGTTTGGTCCCTATCTGCCGTGGGTGTTGGAAGTTTGAGAGGAGCTGCCTTTAGTACGAGAGGACCGAGGTGGACGTACCTCTGGTGGACCAGTTGTCGTGCCAACGGCATAGCTGGGTAGCTAAGTACGGAAAGGATAACCGCTGAATGCATCTAAGCAGGAAACCTACCTCAAAACTAGACTTCCCTATCAGAGCCGTGGAAGACCACCACGTTGATAGGCCAGGTGTGGAAGCACGGTAACGTGTGTAGCTAACTGGTACTAATAGCTCGATTGATTTACTTTGCTGAGCTGAGGTTATACTTTGTGTATAGCATTAATTCTGTAAGAAGCATACCAATTTTTCAGTTTTATCAACAACTCAAATTTTTTTATTAGCCTTACCTAGCATAAGTCAAAGATAGTTGAGGAATTTTTAGAAGAAACGAAGCCTACTACCTTCACGTACATAAACGTACGTGAGGAGTGGAGGCGAGTTTCGGCGACAAAATTACCAACTAGATTGACTTATGATGTAAAAAATTTGTATTGCTAGCTTGGTGGTTATAGCACGAGTGAAACACCCGATCCCATACCGAACTCGAACGTGAAACCTTGTAGCGCTAATGGTACTATGCCCTGAGGTATGGGAGAGTAAGTCACTGCCAAGCTTGCAATACAAATTTTTAATGCTATCTAGATTGGCTATACTTCTGCCTATTAGTGAGGAGCTACTTTAGTCACAACTGTCGAAAATTTGAAGAGGAAATGGTTTTAGGCAAGACGCTTTGTCATTGCGAGGAGCTACTTTAGTAGCGACGAAGCAATACATGTTTATTTTTATTATTTTCTGGACTGCCACGTCGCCACTAAAGTGCCTCCTCGCTGGCAACTCGCGTTAATTTAAATTTTGTCAACAGAACCTAGTACGCTTACCATTCAGTTTCAGTTCTTTAAGTCATTCAACTGTGTTATTATCTAAGGTTAGACCAAAAAAAGAGGAAGGGGCTATGCACCATATCAACAATAAATTTGATATGCCACTAGTGACATTGCTTTGTATATTTACTTATTTATTAAATTTCTTTAGTAAAATATTTCAGTGTTCTTTAGTATTTGTGTTTTTAGCTTTAACTACCAATATTATATCTGAACTATATGGCAAGAAAAGAGCTATGATTGCTGTAGTATTGTGTACAATAGTAGGTTTTGGTTTGCTATGGAATTTCGATTATTATAGCAATGGTCGTGTTATTAAGGGACTTGTGTTTGCATCTTTTGTATCTGTGTTGCTATCAACATATTGTAGTACAAGCGTATTTTTACATCTCAAGTCAGCATCAGCATATTCTTTTAATACCAGGAATTTTATCAGTTTAATAGTATTTGCTCTAATTTCAAAAAAAGAAACAAAATCTTTTATCTAAAAAATTACAAAAAAATCATCGACTCTGATACTTTTAAAAGATTGCAATTTTTTTCATAAATTTTAGCTTTTTGTTCTGCCAGATATAGCTTAATCAAAGAAAATGGCGACAAGAGGAAGAAAATATAGTATAAATATAGAGAGAAAAAATATAGTAAAATCCGAT
>JAIRUG010000082.1 GCA_031254535.1 Rickettsia sp. | reverse complement strand
AAGTCAAAGTAAAAAACGTCATTGCGAGGAGGCGTGAGCCAAGAAGCAATCCATTCCTACTCACCTTTTCTTGGATTGCTTCGTCGACCTACGGTCTCCTCGCAATGACGTTTGAGACGCATATACCGTCATTGCGAGACCATGTAATGGTCGAAGCAATCCATTCTTAACCACTTTCCTGGATTGCCACGTCGCGTTTTCAGTGCTCCTCGCTAATAGACGCTTGGCGAGCAGATTTTTTTATTCATCATAAGAAAATAGCAAAAAAACCGTGAACGCTCACCTTTAAAAGGCTTATTCTTATTCCGAATTGAGGTTATTTAATCCTTAGCGGACTGAATGCGTTCTAATCCACCCATATAACTCACCAAAACATCTGGAACCGTTATTGAACCATCGGTATTTTGGTAATTTTCTAGAATTGCTATTATTGTTCTACCAATTGGTAAACCAGAACCATTCAACGTATGAGCAAAAGTAGTTTCGTTACTACCAAATTCTTTATATCTAGCTTTCATCCTTCTCGCCTGAAAATCTCCACAATTAGAACAGCTTGAAATCTCACGATATAGATTTTGACCTGGCAACCATACTTCCAAATCATAGGTTTTTTTTGCAGTAAACCCCATATCTCCAGTACAAAGTAACATAACTCTATATGGTAGATCAAGTTTTTTTAGAATGGTTTCAGCGGCATTAGTTATATAGTCATGTTCACACTTAGATTCTTCTGCAGTAGTTATTGTAACCAATTCAACTTTACCAAATTGATGCATACGTATCATACCTCTAGTATCCTTACCGCTACTCCCAGATTCTGATCTGTAACAGGGGGTATAAGCAACATAACGTATAGGTAATTCTTCCCTAGCTATTATAGTATCAGATACCATATTAACAAGAGGTACTTCGCCTGTTGGAATTAGCCTGTAATTATTCACCGTTTCAAACGACTCTTCTGCAAATTTTGGTAATTGACCACTATTATACATAGCAACTGGTCGTACTAAAGATGGGGGAGATAATTCAGTAAAACCAAATTCCTGAGTATGAATATCAATCATAAAGTTAATCAATGCACGCTCTAGCTTTGCTAAATCTCCTTTTAGAGTTACAAATCTACTACCAGATATTTTAGCAGTACGTACAAAATCCATCATACCTAAACTCTCACCAAGCTCAAAATGTTGCTTAGCTAACAATGACGATGGTTTTGTTGTAATGTTTCCTACTATTCTAATCAGCTTATTCATACTTCCATCAGTACCGTATGGCACGTCGTCATCAGGAAGGTTTGGTAGTACTCCCAGCATATCGTTAAGCTGATGATTACTATTTAATTTTAGATTCAGTTCTTCTAATTTTTCATTTATATGATCCACATCACGCTTTAGTTCTTCAAATTCTTTACTACTCTTATTAGGTATGTTACCTAAAGATCTAGATTTTTTCTTTCTTGCATGCTGAAATTGTTGAATAAGATTAGTTAGCTGACACTTGCTTTCATCTAGTTTAGTAATTTTATCGGACATTGGAGCAATTCCCCTTTTGATAAGCAAATCATCAAATTCCTGTTTATTCTCCCTAATCCATTTTATATCTAACATCTAATTTCCTCGGTTTTCTACAAATTTACACATAATAATTGAAGTTTCATATAATAAAAGCATTGGTATTGCAAGGGCAAATTGGCTAAGCACATCCGGTGGAGTTAAAATACCAGCAATAATGAAAATAATTATTATAAACCATCTTCTCTTGTTCACTAAGTCTTTTGTTGTTAATATTTTTAACAAATTTAATATTAACATAATAATCGGCAATTGAAAGGCTACACCAAATGCAATAATTAACTGAATTACTAAGTTTAAATATTCGCTAATTCTAGCTTCTAGAATTAGTGGAATAATGACATTATGATCTTCAAAGCTCAAAAAAAACTGCCAGGCACGTGGCATAACAAAGTAAAAAACAAAGACACCCCCACACCAAAATAAAATAGGAGACATAAAAAGAATAAAAGCCGCATATTTTTTCTCATGTGGATATAATCCAGGTTTTATAAATAAAAAACATTCTGTGCTAATAATTGGTATAATCATGATAAAAGAAACAAAAGCCGCAAGTTTTATGTAAGTAAAAAATGCTTCAGTAAGACCAGTATATATCACTCTTCTTATACTAGCATGACTTAATTCTGCAAGTGGTTCTAATAAAATATTATATATATTACTACTAAAATAATAACAAATAATAAAACCAATAATGAATGCAGCAAATATTCGCAATAACCTAGCTTTTAACTCTAAAAAATGTTCTTTAAAGGTATATGATTTCATAAATTAACTATATTAACGCGAGTTACCAATTAAAACGTCATGGCTCAGAGCCTCTGGAAGCAGCGACGTGGCAATCCATGAAGCTTATCACCTGGATCATCACGCCACTGTCACTAGGGCTCGTGATGACGATTATGGATTCTTCCCTATTGCTAACCCTACTAACCTTATTGCCAATCCACAGCCTAGTCATTATTCTGTATTTTTTTTGATAGCACTTCATCAAGTTCTTGTCTAAGATCTTCAGAAAGTTTTTCCATTTTATTGGGAGATTCTGTAAATTGTGATTCTTTTAACACATTTGTAGCATCAATAATCTCTGATTTTATGGGTAATTTAATGGATTCCAAACTATTTTGTGGTAGAGTTTTTATAAGATTTTTACTTAAATTATCTAGATAGGGAGTAGTCGTGGATTCTTTAAGCCATTTCGGATATTTATCAATAGTAGTATTTTGTATAACGTCTTTTAGTGTTTTTGCTTGAAAATAACTACCAGAAAAGAAAATTGTTAGGACTAGGAACATGAACAAACAAATAATCGTTCCTCTAAGCATGCCGACTGCTAGACCTAGAGATTTGTCAATGATTCCACCACTTATAAAGGAAATCATCAAAAGAAATTGATGGGTTAAGAAAGAGCATAGAATCAAAGATATAATATATGAAATAACCCCAGAGGTAATTATCAATGCAATATGGTTAATAAAATATCGAGTAATAGTTTCAGTAACATATAGAGATAAGTAATAGGCAAAAAGAATTGAAAATATAAAGCTGAGTAAGCTAATAGTAAGTTTTACTAACCCTCCATAGGCTCCGAGCATTGATGAGGTAGTAATAATTGCCAGTATTATTATATCAAACCAAGTAAACATTAGACTTTTTAAAAAATTACTTTAGGTTTAGAACAGGTGTAGAGTATTATTTATTATCATATTCAAGATTTTTATTGAATAGGCATAATTTAACACTATATGTATCTAAGCTAGTGTATTAATATAATTATAGACTAAATAAACTTAACAATACAATAAACATTATGAATGCAAATAATAAAATTTTTGATAATTTATCTGGTACAGTTTTAATAGCTACTCCTTATATGCTTGATGGTATATTTAATAAGTCACTTGTTTATATGCTGTCTCATACAGCAGAAGGAGCGATGGGCTTAATTTTCAATAATTTAGTGAATCATATAGAGATAAAATCGTTTTTTAAAATATCTGATGATCAGGTAGATAATATTATGATGCCTATATATTTGGGAGGACCAGTTGAGTATGAACGTGGATTCTTCCTGCATTCTGATGATTATAACGAGAATTTATTATTGAAGTTCCAGAATCATTTAGCAGTTAGCTCTAACCTCCAAATTCCTTATGATATCGCTTCTGGTCATGGTCCTAAGAATAGTTTATTTATTATTGGGTACACTTCTTGGAAAGCAGGGCAACTTGAAGCAGAGATTAAGGATAATTTGTGGATAATAACAGATTGTGATAAAGAGTTTATTTTTTCTGGTCATCCAGAACATAAGTGGCACAATGCTTTGCAAAATCTTGGTATCAAAGAATCTCACTTTACTTTACGAATGGGTAATGCTTAGTTTCTGTAAACTAACACCAAATCATATTAAAAAACCAATAATTTGAAAAAATCGATTCTTCAAATTATTATAGCGGCTTATAGGAGGAGAATTTGACGTGGATTGTTTTTTGTATAGTGATTGTAGGTTTGTTAATCTATGATCTTGGTTTTGCCAACAAAGAAAATAAGGTATAGCTTAATCAAAGAAAATGGCGACAAGAGGAAGAAAATATAGTATAAATATAGAGAGAAAAAATATAGTAAAATCCGATGCCAAGAAGTTATAGTTACGATCTGAGAACAA
>JAIRUG010000089.1 GCA_031254535.1 Rickettsia sp. | reverse complement strand
AAAAAATTGCAATCTTTTAAAAATATTAGAGTTGATGATTTTTTTTGTAATTTTTTAGACAAAAGATTTTGTTTCTTTTTTTTGAAATTAGAGCAAATTTTTATCTTTCAACGGTCCCCTAATAGACAAGTTATAGTACATACGTCTATTAGCGAGACCACGCAAGTAGGTCGAAGCAATCCATTTCTAATCACCTTTTCTTGGATTGCTTCGTCGGCTTACGCCTCCTCGCAATGACGGTTGGGTAAATTGGATTGCATCAATGCCACTAAAATGGCTCCTCGCAATGACATTTAGTCTAGACATATAATAAAACTTAGTATAATCTCCTCTAATTTAAGACTTGATATTATTA
This sequence comes from Rickettsia sp., assembly GCA_031254535.1. GTDB lineage: Bacteria > Pseudomonadota > Alphaproteobacteria > Rickettsiales > Rickettsiaceae > Tisiphia. Next base: position 5,094 of record JAIRUG010000089.1, on the reverse strand, counting down.
CTTAAATTAACTTGTTATGGATAATCTAAACCAAATATTAGAATCTGCCCAAAGCAGTATCGAATCAACTCAAACTCTATCAGGATTGCAACAAATTAGGGTAGAGTTTCTTGGAAAGAAAAGCTTACTCAATCAAGAAATGAAAAAACTGGGTAGTCTTGAGCAAAATGATCGTAAAAAGTTAGGCGAGGCAGTTAATCTGCTTAAAGAGCAGATTAGTAATTTGCTACAAACAAAACAAGCTATCTTGGAAGAATTTGAATTAAATAAGCAGTTTGCTGAAGAAAAGACAGATTTAACTATTCCAGCTAGACAGTACAAGAAGGGAAGCATCCATCCCATCACCCAAGCTACCGAAGAATTAATTCAAATATTTGCAAAATTTGGGCTAACCATTAAGGATGGTCCAACTATCGAAAATGATTGGTATAATTTCACTGCTCTCAATTTTTATGAAGATCACCCTGCCAGGCAAATGCATGACACCTTTTACCTAAAAGCGAAAGAGGGAGCAGATGTATCACCCCTATTACTACGCACCCATACTTCACCAATACAAATCAGAACCATGCAAAATGATAAACCACCTTTTAGGTTTATTGCTCCTGGTAGAACTTATAGATCGGATTCCGATATGACGCATACACCAATGTTCCATCAGATTGAAGGTCTAATGATCGATGAAAATATCAATATGGGACATTTAAAATACCTTATCACTGAATTTATCAAAGATTTTTTTGAACAAACAAATATTGCAGTACGTTTTAGACCAAGTTTCTTCCCGTTTACTGAACCATCTGCCGAAGTGGATATTAAGATGCCAGATAGCAATAAATGGCTAGAGGTACTTGGTTGCGGTATGGTTCATCCAAACGTCCTTAAAAATGTTAATATAGATAGTGATCATTATCAAGGATTTGCTTTTGGGCTAGGTGTTGAGCGTTTTGCCATGTTAAAATATGGTATCAAAGATCTCAGACAATTTTTTGAAGGAGATATAAGATGGTTAAAACACTATAATTTCTCTGCTTTTGATATACCAACTCTAGCTGGAGGATTAACAAGATGAAATTTACTCTATCATGGTTAAAAAAATTCTTAGATACTGATGATTCTGTTGCAGATATTGCTAAACGCTTAACTATGCTTGGTTTGGAAGTAGAAGAAATTGTAGATAGAAGAGCGGAGCTAAAAGATTTTGAAGTAGCTCACATACTAGCTACTAAACCGCATCCTTCGGCTGATAAACTTAAAATATGTGAAGTTCAAACATCTAGCGGAATTTTACAGATAGTTTGTGGAGCAAGTAATGCTAGGGAGAATATTAAAGTAGTATTGGCAAAAATTGGTTGTGAAATTCCAAATGGTAAATTTAAAATCAAAGAATCAGTGATCCGCGGAGAAAAAAGTTGCGGTATGTTATGTTCGGAAGAGGAATTATTGCTTGGCACTGATTCAGAAGGTATCGTAGAACTGCCGCAAGATACTAAAATAGGAGAGTCACTTATCCAATATTATGGGTATAGTGATCCAGTCTTTGATATTAACGTTACCCCAAATCGTGGTGATGCTCTTGGCGTCTATGGTATAGCTAGAGATCTTGCTGCTAGTGGTATTGGTACACTTAAAGAATTAGAAATAGCGGAAATTGCCGGAGAGTTTGAATCTACCTTAACCTTACAGGTAGAAAATAAGGAGGCATGCCCATTATTCGGCTTTCGGGAAATAAGAAATTTACAAAACAAGCCAAGCCCTGATTGGTTGAAACAATTATTGCAAAATATTGGAGTAAAACCAATTTCAGCTATAGTGGACGTTACTAACTACATATCATACAGCTTTGGGCAACCAATGCATGCCTATGATAGAAGTAAATTATTAGATAACATCCAAGTTACAACCCTTAAAGAAAAAACTAAGTTTGTAGCTTTAAATGGTAAAGAATATGATTTAGATGCAGGAGATTTGGTAATTCAAGATGATAGACAAGTGCTTGCTCTTGCTAGTATTATAGGGGGGGATAGTAGCAGTTGTGGACTTGAAACACAAAATATCCTGCTAGAATCTGCGTGTTTTTCTCCTAAATATATTACTAAAACTGGTAGACGTCTGCAGATTGATACTGATTCGAGCTATCGTTTTGAACGTAATATTGATCAAAAATTTACCTTAAAAGCCTTAAATATTGCAAGTAAAATGATTTTTGCTATTTGTGGAGGTGAAATTTCTGATATAATGTATAATGAACAACTCGACCTTGTTCCAAGAACCCTGGACTTCCCTATAAATTGCCTAGCTAAAATAACCGGTCTAAACTTAAGCAAAACAGAAATTTGTGATATTTTAAAGAAGCTTAGCTTTATTATAGTAGATATAGGTGATACTCTCAAACTTACCATACCATCCTGGCGGCATGACATCACAATTAAAGAAGATATTGTTGAAGAAATTGTTCGTATTTATGGTTATGACAAGTTAGAGCCAATTAAATTACCAGAAATACAATTAACAAGGATTATACCTAAAGAGCAACGAAGAATTTCTGATATTAAAAGAATTTTAGCCAGTTGTGGATATGATGAGGTAGTAACAAATTCATTCATGGATAGTGAAACAGCAAAATTATTCGCTCCAATAAAAGAAGAGCTATTTCTGCTAAATCCTATTAATATTGATAATAATTATATGCGACCTAGCATCATTGCTAAATTACTTAAATTAGTTCAAAAAAATTTAGCAAGATCCATTAAAGAAATTGCTTTAATGGAATTGGGACCAATCTTTAACTCTTGTGCATCAGATGGAGAGTTAATTTTTGCTTCTGCAATAAGATGTGGACAATATAATGAAAAAGATTGCCATTCTGCGACTCGCCCCGTAGATGTTTTTGATATTAAATCTGACTTAGAAAATGTTTTAAGTTATGCAGGTCTACCAATTGATAAGTGCCAATTTGCTCTTACTGATTTACCTTATTATCATCCGACAAACTCAACCCTTATAAAGCTCGGTAAGAATGTCATAGCCTATTTTGGGCAAATTCATCCTTCTATATTAAAGCATTTTGATATTGACTGTCAGATATTTACCTTTGAGATAAATATTGCCAATATACCATTTGCTAAAGCAAAATTTGCTAAAAGAGAGGAGTTTATTGTTTCTGACTTCCAACCAACCTTTAGAGACTATGCTTTTGTAGTTGATCTAGAACAACCGGTTAGTAAGATAATTGCTTATATCAAGAACTCTAATAAAAAAATGATAAAATCCGTTGATCTATTTGATATTTACTCAGGAGATAAACTACCTTCCGGTAAAAAATCGGTGGCAACTAAAGTGCAATTTCAAGCAGATGATCGTACACTAAATGAAGAGGACTTAAATTTATTGAACCAAGAAGTTGTTGCAACTGCTTATGAGAAGTTCCAAGGTACATTAAGAGAATAAATCTTTTACAAAATCTAGTATACTCAAATGATTTGGAGAATTTGATTTGAAAATAAGGGGCTAGCATACGCAGCATCACACTACTGGACAAAAACGCTAGGTTGATTGAAAATCATATAATTTAAGCAACTTTACGATAACTGAATCAAGTTAACTGGTTGTTCTAACTATTCAAATGATTATATATAGCTAACCCGATTAACATTACACCAAATTTACAAACGTCATTGCGAGGAGCTACTTTAGTAGCGACGAAGCAATCCAGAAAAGTGATTAGGAGTGGATGCTTCGACCATTACATGATCTCGCAATGACGTATACGCCTATAGCTCGTCATTGCGAGTGAGCTACTTTAGTGGCGTCGAAGCAATTCAATTTAATAAGTGTGGATTGCCCGATCTACTTGCGTGGTCTCGCTAATAGACGTTTGAGGATATTGCAAGCTTCACAACCGTCTATTAGCGAGGAGTCGTTTTACGACGACGAAGCAATCTAATAATACCAAGGTTATACTTTGTTGTTCCACTAGCACCAATACCATAAAAATCCCGTGCTCTGGTAACTACCAGGTCAAATTGTTCCTCATTAGGAGTTTGTGGTGTAGCCCCTTCAACAAAGGTACCACCCATTACTCCAACATTATTAGTAGGGGTATTAGGTAAATGTTTTGGATGCATATAAAAATACCAATCTACTACCTGCCCAGCAGATGTTTTACCCTTACCTAAAGCAATAGAAATTAAATATTTTACATCTTCAGGATTCTGGTTTTTTAACATAATTAAATGTCCTTGACCAGGAACCATTTTATCATCCTTATCAAGTTCTTTAGCCCCAAGACCAGTACAATCCATTATATATTTAGTTTTAACTTCAGCAAAATTTTGAATTTTATTTTTAATAAATGGTACATTTTTACTTTTTAAATAGTTTGTTAAACTTATCATCATTCTAGGAACATTAATCAGGATGCCTTCATCGTAAGCCATCATAGCCCTAATTGTACCATTGCCAAAATCAAGTATCACCTTTTTAGCTGGCTGCATTACCCCTGCAACTACATAAGGTTCTAAATGCGATTCTTCTCTATTTGGGAAATAAGCAGGCATGATAAAGGCACCATCGATAAAATCACTCTGTTGTTTTTTTGCAATAGCAGAATAAACTTTATAAGAATTAATAGCTATAGCATTCATTAATTCCTGGTTTGATGGATCTTCCATGAAAGTAGGGTAAGCAAACCACCAGCATAATTAGAGGCTAAACCATCAAATTGATCAGCAATAATAGTGATATTATTATATCCCTTCTGAATCAAATCATAAGCAGTCTACAATCCCATAACTCCTGCACCAATAACAGTAATAGGAGTATCAGGTTTTAAATCTTTTGCATATTCTGACTTTTGTAATAAATCATTAGACCTCTTTCGAAACTCAATTAGATAACTCCCAATTATATAACCCAGAGATAAGATTGAATCTTAAAGAAAATCTTTTACGTCGATTTCAATATTTATCAGCTATAATTTTAAAGCGTTTTAACATACCAATAACATTTTCATTAAGTACTCTTGTACTTGCTAATTTTTGGTTATTCTTTTTATCCTGTTTCGTTAAAGGATTCTTCTTGCTCTTCTTTTTT
>JAIRUG010000088.1 GCA_031254535.1 Rickettsia sp. | reverse complement strand
ATTACTGGTTTAAAATTAAGCAGCAGAGCAGGAAAAGTGCTGGTAATTTCTCTGATTTCTTTCAGGCAGTTTGGGCAGCATTAGCTGATGTCGCCATATTATCTGGTTAAGCTATACCAAAAAAGAAGAGTAAGAAGAATCCTTTAACGAAACAGGATAAAAAGAATAACCAAAAATTAGCAAGTACAAGAGTACTTAATGAAAATATTATTGGTATGTTAAAACGCTTTAAAATTATAGCTGATAAATATCGAAATCGACGTAAAAGATTTTCTTTAAGATTCAATCTTATCTTTGGGTTATATAATTGGGAGTTATCTAATTGAGTTTCGAAAGAGGTCTAATAAATATGGATTGCTTCGTCGTATTTCACTACTGCTCGCTAATAGCGTTTAAGCGGAGCATACATTTCATTAATTTTGTTCATAGAACCTAGATACTAGGAAAATATTATGTTTTTTTGAGCATTTCCTTATATAGATATAAGGTTTTACTGAGCATTAAATCAAGGGAAAAATTATCGATTACTGCTTTTCTTGCTGCTTGTTGTATTTTTTTACCTTCACTTGTTTTAAGTATAGATAAGCAATGTTCAATTTTTTCTGCCAAATCGATAGGATCGTTTGGGTTGACATGAAATCCAGTTTTTGTATCTGATATTGTTTCAATAGCTCCGCCAATATTTGTAGCAATTACTAATTTTTCCATCGCTTGTCCTTCAGTTATAGTACGACCAAATGCTTCTGGTTCAATCGAAGTAGATAACACTATATCTGAAACACCATAAAGACTGAGCATATCAATTTCATTACCAAAAATTTGAATTTTACTTTGTAGTTTCAATAAGTTTATAAGAGATTTAACTCGATTTGTAAAATTTGGGTGTTTAGATAAATCCCCAACCATGAGACAGTAGAAACCTAGATGTTTTAATTTGCCAAGTGCTTCAACAAGAGTAATGTGCCCCTTCCAACTGGAAAATCTTGATGGTAACAATATTATAGGAGTGTTGTCAGATATACCATATTTTTTTTTATATTTTATTAACTTTTCTTCTGTAACATTTTTGGGATCAAAATAGCGATAATCTACCCCTCGACGTATTACAGTAATTTGATTTTCTAGAATTTTATAATTGGCTAATATATGCTGCTTTACAAAATTAGATACAGCTATGACTTTCTCGCCTTTAATCATGACACTATTATAGAAATGTTTGAACAAATTCGAGATGTTGTAAATGCCATGAAATGTTGTTAATAATTTGGTATTAGTAGCCTTTGCTGCCATATAACAACTCCAAGCTGGAGCTCTCGATCTTGCATGTACTATATCTACATCATATTCCTTAATTATTTCTGATAGAGTCCTTGCATTTTTCCATATTGAAAAAGGATTTTTAGTAGCACTATTCATAGAAATATGTGGTATATCTGCAACTACTAACTCTTCAGCTAATGAACCACCAGATGAGACTACAATAACATTATAATCAACTTTTTTTAACATTTTTGCCACTTCAATTGTCCCTCGCTCTACTCCACCAGAGAATAAAGCTGGAACCACTTGCAAAATGGTTGGTTTATGGTATCGTTTGGGTAAATCTGATGAAATCATTAATTAACTAATTTAAATGGAAAAAATATATAATACAGAAAAGAAAAAATTTATCACTTACAATCATTATAAAAGTAACAAAAAAATATGCCTTCCGTAATGTTCTTACATGGCTTGATGTCAAATATGAATGGTACAAAGGCTGTATTTCTTGAAAATTACTGTAAAAACCATGATTATAATTTTATCACATTTGATAATTTTGGTCATGGAAAATCATCAGGTAATTTTCTAGATGAAACTATTGGCTCTTGGCTTATGGGGGTTGAGTTGGTATTAAAAAACTTGTCATACAACCAACTATTATAATAGGTTCCAGTATGGGTGCTTGGCTCGCTATTCTTGCTGCTATAAAATTTCCTAGTAAAATTTGTGGTCTTATTGGTCTTGCTCCAGCATTAGATTTTACAGAAACTATTTGGGATAATTTAACTGAAATGCAAAAAATGCAAATGCAACAGCAAAAATGGCTTGAAGTTGGTGGGCATAATTGTAATGATAAATACCCAATAAGTTATCAATTAATACTTGAAGCTAAAAATCACTTGTTACTAAACTCAAATAGTATTAATCTTAAGAAACCTGTTCATTTAATTCATGGGATGTTAGATGTTGACGTACCTTATGCCATTTCAAGTAGGATGATAGAAAAAATTACTAGCGATGTAGTAGTGATGAAATTAATAAAAGATGGACATCACAACCTTGCACGAGAATCAGATTTAGCTATAATTACTAATTCTTTGGAAGAAATAATAAATTATTAATTCACCTTCCAAACGTCTATTAGCGAGGAGTACACAAACCTCAAGCATCATTGCGAGGAGGTCGTAAGACCGACGAAGCAATCCATATAACAAGTTTCATGGATTGCCACGCTCACGTACGTTCGCTCGCAATGACGCCGGAAGGTGGATTGCTTCGACCATTTGATCTCGCAATACGCCTATGCACAATGATGGGAGTGCTACGTGGTCTCGCCAATAGACGTCTTGTACTTATTCTGCAATTTTTAAATTGCCATGGAGTTATGCGTAAGGTAAGTTATTAAAAATAATGATATAGACATATGACAAATAAGCACACATTTACTAAAACAGCTAAAGTTTCAGATTTTTTAAAAATCTTAGAAATAATAGGTAACCTAGATCAAGATAGTTTGGTGCTTTTTGACGTGGATGACGTACTGATCATGGATCAAGATGAATATCGTTTAACTCATCCTTATAGACAGCAGTGGCGGGTTGAAAGTAAAAACCGCCTTACTAGAGAAGAAAGGCAACTTTTTTTTAGTATTATTTTAAAAAATCGTACTATTCGCTTAGTGGATCCCCATATAGCTGATATACTGAGTAGATTATGGGAGAAACAAATCCCAACTGCTGCTTTGACCAAATTATATACAGGTAGATTCGGTGTTATTGAGGATTTAACCAATTGGCGTTTAAAAGAGCTTAAAGGAATAAATATAGATTTTATGAGGTCTACTCCCATAAAAGAGGAAATATTAATTGATGAGTTACATATTGAAAATGGTATACCAATGATGAAAGAAGGGGTGATTCTTACAGCAAATGTTGATAAAGGTGCAGTATTAGAGAATATTTTACACAAGAAAAATTACTATCCTAAAACCATAATATTCGTTGATGATGTTTTAGAAAATATTGAGTCGGTGGAAAAAATATGTACTAAATTACAGATTAATTTTTATGGTTTTGAATTTAACGGAACTTCTTTAGTGCCGGAAGCAGAACTTGATAAGAAAAGTGAAAAAATTCGTTTTGAGATTTTAGAGAATGAACATCGTTGGGTAACAGATTTAAAACTTTAATATGGTATTTGAAATGTCATACTTATCTCATAAGTCAAAGATAGTTGAAAGATTTTTAGGAGAAACGAAGGCTGCTATCTCCGCGGACGATAATGTACGTGAGGAGCGGAGACAAGCCTCGACGACAAAATCACCAACTAGGTTGACTTATGCAGGAAGTCTGTTGAATAAATTAATTGTTTTTGTAAGTATATGCATTATTTCTTGCTATGCTATCGCTGAAGAACAAGAGGGCATTCCGGTAAAAGCCACTAAAGTACAAATGGCTGATCTGTATAATGTTTTCAGTGTTGTAGGACAATGTAAAAATGATACGAGTCGGGATTATTATGCAAATGTTTCTGGTACGGTTGATGTAGTATCTACTTCTCAGGGGGGCAAGGTTCATAAAGGTGATGTTTTACTTATTATTGACCAAGATTTAGCTATATCAATTAAGTCACAAGCAGAAGTCTCTTTAAAAGCAGCTACGGCTGCTTATAGCCGTGATAAGGCATTATTTGCCAAAAAATATATTAGTAGTGATGCACTAGAAAAATCTAGTAGTACTTTAGAAGCAGCTAAACTTGCTTTTACTAAAGCAATGAATAGTTACAACGATATGGTTATTGTAGCACCGTTTGATGGAGATATTGGTGTAATAACACCAAGAATAGGAGATAAGGTACAACAAGGAAATTATCTTTTTAGCATTATTGCTCAAAATTCCACTACTAAGAGTATTTTAATGGAATTGCCTGAGGGACTTTATGATCGAGTGTCAAAATCCACTAATTTAGTGATAACTGATAATAATGGTGGTAAGATTAATGAGAAAATTGCTGAAATCTCACAATATGTTTCAGATAATGGTACTATAAGTGCTAAAGTTATTGTTGATTCTAATAGTAATATTGTACATAGAAGCTATGTACATATAGATTTAATTATTAACAAACATAGGAATCTAGCTGTACCAGATCAATCGGTACAGAGTAATAGTAAAGGTAAGTATTTTGTATATAAACTTAATGCTAACAAAGTGCAACAACTTTATGTTAGGGTTGGCACTAGTTTAAATGGTCTAACAGAGATTATTTCAGACGAAATCAAGGAGGGCGATATGGTAATAGTGGAAGGAATTACTAAAATTAATGACGGTAACATAGTAAAATTATTATAGCCAACCCGATTTGCATTACACTGCTATTAGTGAGAAGGCGTTAAGCTTGAGCGAAGCAATCCATATGATAAGCTTCATGGATTGCCACGCTCACATACGTTCGCTCGCTAATAGACGTGTGCATCTCAAACGTCATTGCGAGATCAGGCAAGTAAGTCGTGGCAATCCACTATTCATTGGATTGCTTCATCAGCTCATGCCTCCTCGCAATAACTGTGACGGCATAATACTAATCGGGTTAGCTATAAATTAAAAAAAGGAGCAAATATGGAATATATATTATTAGTTTGTAGTATCGTGGCAATTCTTATTATTGTGCAGATGGTTAAGGTTGTACCACAACAACAAGCATGGATTGTTGAAAAATTTGGAAAATTTGATAGGGTTTTGCAGCCTGGCTTGAATATTTTGATACCAGTAATTCAGAAAGTAGCCTATAAACACACTTTGAAGGAAGAAGCGATTGATGTGACTGCTCAAACAGCAATTTCCAATGATAATGTTACGTTATTAATAGATGGGGTTTTATATGTAAAAATTGTTGATCCAGTTGCTGCATCTTATGGAGTTAATAGTCCATATTATGCCATTACCCAACTTGCACAGACCACCATGCGTTCAGAAATAGGTAAGTTACCATTAGATAGAACTTTTGAAGAACGAGAAACCTTGAACATCGCCATTGTCTCTGCTATTAACCAAGCGGCAGTCAATTGGGGGATACAATGTATGCGTTATGAAATTAAAGATATTCAGCCACCACAAACAATACTTAAAGCGATGGAATTACAAGTTGCGGCAGAACGTCAAAAACGAGCCCAAATTTTAGACTCAGAAGGTAATAGACAAGCAAAAATAAATCATGCGGAAGGCGAGAAGGCTCAAGTTGTATTAAATTCTGAAGCTTCCTATATTGACCAAGTAAATAGAGCTAAGGGTGAGGCTGAAGCAATAGGATTAGTAGCCATGGCTACTGCTAAAAGTATTGAGCTTATAGCCACCTCTATTCAAAAATCTGGAGGTAACGATGCAGTATCTTTAAAAATTGCTGAACAATATATAGCTGCTTTTGGTGAGTTAGCCAAGGATAGTAATACCGTAATTCTACCAGCAAATCTTTCTGAACCAGGAAGCTTTATAACTCAAGCTTTAAGTATTTTTGATCAGCTGAAATCAGTGAACGATAAAAAATTGCCTAAGGAATCATCTATGAAGAAAAAACTTAGTGCTAGTGAATAACCTGCTATACTCTAATAATATGTGCAAATCTAATGATTCAAAATAAGTATATTGTTAGACTGGCATTCTTTGGGTTATTTATAAATATCATTGTCAACATGCTTTACTATCGTTACTTCATTATTGAAGAAATGATTTTAAAGCAAGTTGGAGAAGCAAATATTAAAATAGCTAATGTTTATGCAAAAAATGTCTGGGATAGGAATACAACTGCTGTAAATAAATTACATGAATTTGGTTATATAAATTTATTACAAGATGCAGATTTTATTAGGTTTGCGACTACTTCAGTTGATATTTTTGTCAATCTCAATGCCTATATTTCTTTATATGATCTACAAGGTAATAAAATTATAACCAGCTCTCCAATTCAAATAACAAGTCAGGTGAATTTTCCTGAAGATAATCTGTATCAAAGAATTATTAGCAAAATTGATAAATATTTTTTAAAAGAACTGGTTATAGAACAAGCCCTTAACAAAGCTTTTAAAGGAATAACAACTCATGTATTAATTCCTAAAGCCATATTCCATATGTCTAGGAAAGTAGAGAAAGCATCTTGTATAACAAGTTACATTCCAATAATAAACCGTAACCTATCTAACTACCCTGTTGATGGGGTGTTAGAGATTAATACCAATATTACTAGTTTATGGTCAAGTATTATAGAGTTGGAAGAAAAAGTATTACTGACCTTTCTTATTATCTTGGTAATATTCTTAGTTATAGTTATGAGCAATACAAATTATGCACAGAAAATTATAGACCAACAATTTGAGGCTAATAAAGCATTAGAGGAAGCAGTGATTAAAGTTAGAAATGAAAGTTCTGCTCATACTAAATTTTTTGCCAATGTTAGCCATGAGCTGCGTACCCCTCTAAATGCTATTATAGGTTTTTCAGAAATTATGATGTCTACACCTTACAATAAAGAACATGGTAATTATATAAAAGACATTAATAGTGCAGGTAAGCATTTACTTAGTATAATAACTGATATATTAGACTTATCAAAAGCATCTGCTGACAAGCTATTAATTGATTTTGTTGAGTTGGATCTAAATAAATTAATTACTTCTACTGTAAGGATAATGAAGCCAAGAGCTGACCAGGCATCAGTGCAATTAATTGAAAAATTACCAAAAGATCATATTGTTATAAAAGCAGATAGCAAAAGGCTTAAGCAAGTATTTTTCAACCTTTTATCTAATTCTATAAAGTTCACCAAAGCATCAGGTACTATAACAATTCATGCAGAGAAAAATGAATCTAAAGGACTAGTTTATGTACAAGTTATAGATACTGGTATAGGAATTGATGAGAGAGATATTCCAAAAGTATTATCAACCTTTGGGCAGATTGATAGTACCGTTGGCAGAAAATACCAAGGAACAGGTCTTGGTTTACCACTTACTCGCAAGTTGGTTGAACTCATGAAAGGTAAATTTGATTTACAAAGTAAAATAGGCATAGGCACTACCGTAACATTAACTTTTTCTTCTGATTAGCTATACTGATCTGTTAACACTTTTCCGGACAATTTGTTTTAGGAACATTTTTGCATTTCCGAGAACGTTCAATGAACTATGTCAAGTTGAAGAACAAGCTTTAAAGTTCAACCTATTAGGAAAATAAATAGGAAGAACGTGAAGTATATGAAGACCATTTGAAGTGGATGCGTATTGAAGCTAATACTTTCAAGAAAACTAGAGAGGAAGGTAAAGCTGAAGCAATGCAAGCTGTAGCAAAAACTATGTTAGTTAAACATAAACCACTTAATGAAATAGTTGAATTTACCGATTTATCTAAAGAACAAATTGAGAAACTAAAATGACCGCCCCTCAAATTAACATTGTCATTAGGTTAAATAAATTACGCAATAAATTTGTAGATTTACTCCATCTAAAAATCGAACCAATTTAAGAATAAGTAGTGTACTCTATAATTTTATTATTATAATTTTAATTATAGCAGTCTTGAGGCAAAATTTGATAAGGTTATTAAATTTTTACAGAAGGTGATTTTAAATCAGCAGAAGTTAAAAAGCTAAAACCTACTGATTATTTTAGAGCTAGACTGGATATAACTAACCGAATATTATTTAAACCTATAAGGCATAATAATCAATATTACTTACTTTTTGGGTTATAGATTAACCAGATAATATGGCGACATCAGCTAATGCTGCCCAAACTGCCTGAAAGAAATCAGAGAAATACCAGCAGTTTTCCTGATCTGCTGCTTAATTTTAAACCAGTAATGCTCTATTGGGTTCAAATCTGGTGAATATGTTGGTAAAAAAAGAATCTTACAGTCCACTGACTCTATTAAATCTTTTACTTTCT
>JAIRUG010000021.1 GCA_031254535.1 Rickettsia sp. | reverse complement strand
CAAAGAAAGTAAAAGATTTAATAGAGTCAGTGGGCTGTAAGATTCTTTTTTTACCAACATATTTACCAGATTTGAACCCAATAGAGCATTACTGGTTTAAAATTAAGCAGCAGATCAGGAAAACTGCTGGTAATTTCTCTGATTTCTTTCAGGCAGTTTGGGCAGCATTAGCTGATGTCGCTATATTATCTGGTTAAGCTATACCGGCTCAAAATTTAGTCTAATTCCGTCTGATAATGCAACTGGTAATTTTACTAAGATTGTTCAACGGATTCCTGTGCTAATAGATTTTGAGATTCCTAAAAATGGTACTAATAATTTGATGCCAGGAATGTCTGTGATAGTTTCGGTTAGGACTGATAAGACCTAGGTTGAATGAATAGATACCATTTCATGATATATGAGTATGTGAATGTATGATAATTTCAAAAAAACAATTCTTGAAGTTATTCGAGTGTACTCAAATGACTTGAAGAATGGGAACAATAAAAAGGGGGAAACGAGTACAGCGTAGTAAACATTGTTTTGCACACGAATGTCCCGAAGTTTTGCGGAGTCAATTCTTTAAAGCAGAAGAGTATATAGATACCTCAAATATCTACTAGTTCTTGATATGCTACTTCCAAAACCTCATAAGATTTTGAACCTTTAGGAGTTGTTACTTCCACTATATCTCCAACTCCTTTACCGATAAGAGCCTTAGCAATTGGTGATACTATCGATACTCTCTTTTTAGTTATATCTGCTTCATACTCTCCAACAATATGGTATACAACTACTTCCTCCGTTTCGTCATCGATCAACTTAACTGTAGCCCCAAATTTTATGCTGTCACCTGAGAGTTTTGAGGTATCAATAATTTCAGCTCTTGCCACTTTATCCTCAAGATCTAAAATACGCCCTTCAATAAAACTTTGCCTTTCTCTTGCTGCATGATATTCCGCATTCTCGGATAAATCTCCAAAGTCTCTAGCTGTTGCTATAGCCTCAATTATTTTTGGTCTCTCTATATGCTTAAGGTGTTTGATTTCTTTCTCTAAACTATCAAACCCTTTATGTGTAATAGGAAATTTTGTCATAATAATATGTCTTGTCTAAGTTAAGTTTTCTAGTATATTTGTTGTGTTAAACTTTGTCAAACAGCCCTTTTAGATTATTATGCAAACTAAAATCTTTAAATTTGAAATACAACGCAAAACCTTCCATTTATACAGTCTGATTATACCGCTTTTTTATTTATTTTCATCTAAATTAGTTGTTACTACACTATTATTTTTACTTACTGCCTGTGTATTATATATAGATATTGCCAGACACTACAATTTATACGTTAAGAAATTTACAGATAGATTTCTTACAAAGTTTATGAGACCTGAGGAGCAGAGTGGTTCATTCAGACTAAGTGGCGGTAGTTTTATGGCGATTGGATTTTTTTTGACAGCTCTTTTATTTTCAAAAGGTTTAGCCATTTCATCTTGGTTGATATTAATAATAGCTGATTGTCTTGCTGCGTTAGTTGGCACCAAAATAGGTAAGTCTCTAGAAAATGGCAAGTCATTGGAAGGTTCTATTGCCTTTCTAATTTCTGCAATTTTTATTAGCCTGTTAGTATATTTTTTCATCGGCTATCATACTAGTTTTACTGTTATCATAATTAGTTCTGTAGTTACTACTATTGGCGAATTCTATTCAAAAAAGTTATTAATCAACGATAATTTATTAGTACCTCTTACTTACTGTTTTTCTACAATTATATTCACCTTTATTTTAGGTTTATGAGAATTCCATTAGAATTTTATGAACTTCTCAGAACTAGGATTAATTTATCTGATATTGTTAGGCAAAAAGTAGTTTTAACTAAGAAATCTGGAAATTACCTGGGGCTATGTCCTTTTCATGTTGAAAAATCTCCGTCATTTACTGTAAATGATGCCAAGAGATTTTATTATTGTTTTGGCTGCACTGTTCACGGAGATGTTATAAAATTTGTTGCCAGCCTTAGTGGTTTATCTTACAAAGAAGCAGCTATTAAACTTGCTAACGATTATGGCATTGAATTGCCTAAATTAACCGTAGAACAACAAAGGCTCCATGAAGAATCGGATGAACTACTTGATATTTTAGAAATGGCAGAAAGGTTTTTTACATCACAATTGTCACAAGAAGTATGTAGCTATTTATATGATCGTGGTATTAGTAAAGAAGCAATTAAGGAATTTTCCATCGGTTTTGCTCCTCCAGCTAAGGAATTGCAGAAATTTTTTGAAAAAAAATCAATATCTTTGAAAAAACTTCAAAAAGCAGGCTTAGTGGGCAAGCGAAATGATGGTACAATATATGAGATATTTTATAATCGTATAATTTTTCCGATTAGAAATATCTATAATAAGGTAATTGGTTTTGGAGGACGAGTACTTGGTGATGGGTTGCCTAAATATTTAAATTCTCCGGAAACCATATTATTTCAAAAAAATGAAACATTATATGGAGAGAATAATGCGGTTAGTGTTGCTTATAAGAAAAACCACTCAATCTTGGTTGAGGGGTACTTAGATGTTATTGCCTTGCACCAGGCTGGTTTTAAAGAAACAGTAGCAAGTCTTGGTACTGCGGTTACAGAGAATCATTTGCAAAAATTATGGCGTGCTGGAGATGAAATAGTACTTTGTTTAGATGGTGATATGGCAGGAATAAAAGCTACTCAGCGGGTAATTAACCTAGTATTACCGTTGATAAATGGTAATAAGAAAATTTCCTTTGTCATGTTACCCGGTGGAAATGATCCTAATGATATTATAAATAAAGAGGGGGCAAAGGGCTTTGTACAAATTTTTGATAAAAGGATTAATCTATCCGAAATGATTTGGCGTTCCGAATATGAAGGTAAGACTTTTGTAACTCCGGAAGACAAAGCTATTTTGGAAAAAAATCTTGAAGATTATTGTAAGCAAATAAAAGATAGGACACTTAGCCATAATTACTATAGATATTTTAAAGACCAAATATGGCAAAATTTAATTAAACGCCAAAGTAAAGGGGGTGCAAAAAATTCAAATGTAATATTTTCAACTCCCGACTATTCAGAAATTGAGATGTTAGAACAAGTTTTTTGTATGATGTTAGTAAAATTTCCAGAGATAGTTAAAAAGCAAGAAATAAAGGATTTTTTATTAACATTACATTTTCAAAATGGTATGCTTGAAGACTTTCGTGATTGGTATTTTGCAGAGATTATTAGTAATGATATATTCGATCAGGAAAATATTATTGATTTAGTAGAAAGATCTGGATTTTACGAGACTTTTTCGGTATTGTCAAAACCTAATAATCTATTCCTAGATATATCATTTAATAAGAATGATATAGATTCTGACTTGCTTTGGCAATGGTTGCATAAGAAACATCACCTAATACTACTAAAACAAGAATATATCTCCATCATTCAGAATGGATCAGATGAAGAATTAAAAAAAGCTATGCTATACCGAGAAGAAATTATGAGAGTCTCTAAAGAGCTTCATAATCTAAACGAATCTTTTACTAATTGACCTAAGGTTTATAAATTATGACGGACGTAAAAAAGAATATAGATGTAAAAAGTAATGCCGTTGATAAATTAGTTAAAACAGCTAAAGAAAAAGGCAAGGCAGTTACTTACTATGATATAAACAAAGTTATTCCAATTACTAATAATATATCAGTAAATGATCTAGAGAAGGTAATATCAAAGTTTTCTGAGGCTGGAGTTGATATTATAGAAGGTGATGAGGACGAGATTAAACTTGATATTAATGTAGATGAAGAATTTAAACTATCTAATAATGTTGATAACGAGCCTGAAGATGACAGTGAAGAAGAAAATTTAGGTACAACCGATGATCCAGTAAGATTGTATTTACGAGATATGGGAGGGGTAGGGCTTTTTTCTCGTGAAGCTGAAATAGAAGTAGCTCAAGATATTGAGGAAGGTAAAGAGATAATGGTTAAGTCACTTTGTGAAAATCCAATATCAATGAAGTTCTTTATTAAATGGCATGAGGATTTAGCTAATGAAAAAATACTACTTCGGGATTTGATTGATTTAGAAGCTAATATGGTTCACGAATATTGTGGTAATTCTGAAGAAAATCCAAATAATTATATAGAATCAGAACATGAAGAGCATGAAGAAGCTAGTAATTTATCAATAGCTGCTATTGAGTTACAGTTATTACCTAATGTTGTCAAGCGTATGGAGAAAATTTCTAAACTTTCTGAAGAGTTGTTAGTTGAAGCAAAAAAACATTACACACGTTATCCTCAACCTAAAGGATTGCAAGATAACAAAAAATATGCCAAAAATCTACAATTACTAATTATTGAAATTTCTGGCATCCATTTTCATTCTAAAAGGACGGAGGAAATTCTTAATAGGATATACAGTCTGAATAGAGAATTAGTGAATAAAGAAGGTAATTTCCTTAAATTAGCTGAAAAACATGGCATAACTCGTCAGTGTTTCTTAAGTGAATATATGGGAGTAGTAATTGATGAGAACTGGAAAAGGCAAATGCAAAAAAATAAGAATTCTAATTGGAAGAATTTCCTTGCTAAAGAATCTTATGTTACTGATCAAATGATTAGCGAATTAAAAATCATGGAAATGATTAGTGGTTTGCCAATTATTGAATTTAAAAAATTAGTGCATACCATACAAAAGGGTGAAAGACAAGTCCTTAGGGCAAAAAAAGCTATGATAGAAGCTAATCTTCGTCTAGTTATCTCGATTGCTAAAAAATATGCAAATCGTGGGTTGCAGTTTTTAGATTTAATTCAGGAAGGAAATATTGGATTAATGAAGGCTGTTGATAAATTTGAATATCGTAGGGGATACAAATTTTCTACTTATGCTACTTGGTGGATTAGGCAAGCTATTACTAGAGCCATTGCTGATCAAGCTAGAACCATACGTATTCCTGTGCATATGATTGAAACGATCAATAAAATTATTCGTACTTCTAGGCAGATGCTGAACGAACTAGGTTATGAACCAACTCCAGCAGAGATTGCTGCTCGCCTTTCTATGCCAGTTGATAAAGTACGTAAAGTGATGAAGATAGCTAAAGAGCCAATTAGCTTGGAAAATCCAGTAGGTGATGACGATGGTAGTTATCTGGGAGACTTTATTGAAGACAAGAATGCTATATTACCACTTGATGCGGCAATTCAATCGAATTTACGAGAGGTTACAACTAGAGTATTAGCAACCCTTACTCCTCGTGAAGAAAGAGTTTTAAGAATGAGATTCGGTATAGGAATGAATACTGATCATACACTGGAGGAAGTAGGGCAACAATTCAATGTTACTAGGGAGCGTATTAGGCAAATAGAATCCAAAGCACTACGTAAATTAAAGCATCCGACTAGATCTAAAAGGCTTAGTAGCTTCCGGAGTGGTTCTAAAAAGCATAACAATTCTTCAGAGTCTGCTTTTGGAGGCTAATTTGCATAAGATTTTTTAATGATTTGTGTCCATGTATAATTAAATCTAAATTAATTAATTATTATTTGTTTACTTTTTAATGGAGATACCTTAATATTTAGGAATATTAAATTTATAGGCAAAGTATTATCCATGGTAAGCTTACAGACCAAACTTAGCTCATTAATGACGCAAAAAAATATCAACGCTGTAGAAATAGAGAAGAAAACTGGAATGAGTAGAAATACTGTTTATAGTATTTTGTACGGTAGTTCAAAAAACCCTAGTGCTAGTAATTTACAATTAATTGCCAAAGCATTAGATGTTAATTTGGAAGCTCTTGTTGTTGATAACGAAGTAAACCTTGAGGTACTGACTATTGATCAGATGAAAATCTTTAGCAAAGCCACTAGTTTAACTATTAATATGTTAACTGAGAAAAATTTAAACTTTTCATTTGCCAATCTTACAGCTCTAATAAAAGAAGTATATGAATATGCTCTAAAAAAGCAGTATGTTGATAATACATTTATAGATTGGGTGATTGATAAATATTATAAACCTTAACTTGTTCGATCACGAATCTATATCACATCTTATGTCCATAGCTTTTTGATGGAGCAACTAAATTCTAAAGGTAGGGGGCTTTGCAATTATCTATAGCTAACCAGTTAAAGTTCTAGGTTCTGTAAACAAAATTAAAGAGATGTATGCTCCGCTTAAATGTCATTGCGAGGAGCCACTTTGTGGCGACAAAGCAATCTAAAAAAGTTAGAATAAATCTGGATTGCTTTGTCGTGTTTCGCTACTGCTTGCTAATAGCGTTTAAGCGGAGCATACATCTCATTAATTTTGTCAACAGAACCTAGGTCGAGTTAGCTATATATTTTATTGTGGAAAAGCACTTTCAATTGGTAATAATCTTAAATTACTTATCATAGGCATAATAATCTTAATACCTTCTGGTTCATTACTATTACCATGTACTAATATAAAAGCCCCATCTGTAACTTGCTCTCCTTTTGCAAGCCAACAATTGCTTCCTAAAGGAATAAGTCCTAAACTTTTTAATCTTTGCATTAATGTTTTATCAGATATAAGACCTGGAAAACGGAAAAATGGTGAAGGGGCAATATTATACTGTAGCAATATCTTTTCAGTCTCAAGTATCTCATCTTCAAAACTTTCTTTGTTAAAAAGTAAAAAATTATTTTCAATTGGCAAATCCCTATAATATGGATGACTCAATGAATGATTAACCCATGTTATTTGTATCTTACCTCTATCATGTTGTTCTTTAAGCCATAGAAACTCTTTTGTACGTCTGACCATCCATAAACCAGAAACACATAAGCTTATTGGAATAGGTTTATGTAATTTGTCAGATAATTCAATTAGCTTTAGAAAAAACTCCTTTTCAAATTCCTTAGAAGAGGGGCACAGATCAATTGTTAAAAAATGACCATTTGTTTGTAGTTGACCACTTTTAATGGCTCCACAGTTAGCAGTCTTGCAAGAAGTAGTAGTATATTTATTTAGAGCTTGTAAATAAGGGGTATTATTAAGTTGTTTAATACTAAAATACCTAGACTCTCCTTTTGGTTCTATATTTTCAGGATAACGGTAGGCTAAATTCTCAGCAGGAGTAACAGATGTTTTTAATAAATAAGGATCTACAACAACAAAAAATAATTTTTTAGAATTATAATATGAACGTATAGCTATCTTTATTTTTCCTTCTTGAGTATATACTGGAATAAAAACCTTTTTATAATCTTGTATTTCTTCTAGTATATCTACTTTGTTTATTCCAAAAGCATGTGACTGAAAAGAAAGTAAGAAACAACAAAAAGTTATATTAGTTACTAGGTGTGAAATGTATTTTAAAGACATTTTTGATTATTTGTTAAGTAAACATAGATTGAGGTTTAGCAAATTTTATTTGCTGCTCGGCATAATCAGTGAGGAATCGCTTAGCGGTAATGAAGAAACCCAATAAAATTTAGTATTATTTAATACTTATCTTTATCTGAGGTTCTCGTTGACCTACTATCTTCCTCGCTAATAGATGGTTGGCTCCACTATCTTGAATAAAGTTCAATTACTAAATGTACTTCTGGTTCGAAAGGGTACGGAACATCAGAGATTACTGGGATTCTGACGAACTGACCAGATAATGAATGAGCATCAAAAGTTAAATAGCCTGGCACGGTATTCTCTTGTTTGCTAGCTGTTTTGAGTATTACAGGAATTTGTTTTGCTGATTCCTTTAGTTCGATGACATCCCCTTCTTTTAGCCTCATGCTTGGGATGTTAACTTTTTTACCATTTACCTTAATGTGACCATGTGTGACAAATTGTCTTGCGGCAAAAATCGTTGGGGCAATATTCATTCTGTATATAACAGCGTCAAGCCTTCTCTCTAATAGACCTATAAAATTTCCACCAGTATTGCCTTTCATTTTTTGTGCAAGAGTAAAGGTGTTTCTAAATTGTTTTTCGTTAATCCGACCATAATGACATTTAAGCTTTTGTTTAGCTTTTAAGTGTACACCATAATCAGAAGTTTTAATCATACTATTCTGACCATGCTGACCAGGACGATAATTTCTTGTATTGAAGGCATCTTTGTTATCACCCCACAGGCTTACACCTAGTCTTCTGCTTGCCTTATATTTAGAACTAATAATTTTTGTCACTCTCTATAATCTCATAATTTCGATATTATTAACATATACATTGAAATTCATCAAGCATATATCAAAGTATATATATTTTAACAACTAAAGTCAACCCTCATTTCTTGAAATATCAAAAGTTATTGGTTATTGTACATGTAGTTTTTATATTATTGTTTTTTTAGTTCATACTCTTCTGCCTTCAAGAACTGATAATCTTCAAGATTGATTATTTGTGCTGACTTAATATCTATATTGGAGTGGGAGGTAGCCAAAATTACCCCCCCGTTGTTTGCTTTTGAAATCATCAAATTATATAGCAATTCTTTATTTTCTTGATCTAGGTTTGCTTCTATTTCATCTAATAACCATAAATTTGATTGGCAAGCAATGAGTTTTGCTAAAGCAATCTTCTTTTGGTTACCAGCAGAAAGCCTGTAACATTTCTCATGCAAAATATTATGTAATTTGAAACAGTATATCGAAGATTCTAATGTTTCAAGGGAATCATAAATTGTAGACCAAAATTTTAAATGTTCTAATACAGTTATTTGAGATTTTAATCCAGGATTATGTCCAATATAATTACAATAAGGTTTCTTTAAATATTTGCAGTTCAATGATCTATACAGAACGTTACCACTTGTTGGATTTTGTATACTAGCTACAATCCTAAGTAATGAAGTCTTTCCACAACCATTGGCTCCTTGTAAATAAACTATAGATGACGGTAAAAAAGTCATACTAATATTAGTGAAGATACTTTTTGGGTCTATAATAAGAGTGACTTGCTCAAATGACAGCATTTATGATTGTACCCTCTGTAAACTCCGCCATAAGTGTTACATCCATAAGTGCTACATCAATTATCAAATTTTAATGTATCATTGCTTACAGGTTTTAAAAAATTTGACAAATCAAACGTATCTATCTCTTCATTTGACTCTCTTTGTACTCCATTACTACAAGACTTATTTTTGGTGAACATAGTAGCGGCAGCACCTAGTATAGCTAACCCTACGAAAGCTATAGGATATGACAAATATGGCCACCACCCTTGACTAGTGGTTTGCTCTTGAGATGGTGCTGTAATAGTAGATGTTGTCTCAGGTATAGTGGTAGGAGTTTCCTCAGATGTAGCAATAGAACTTGCCTCAGATGTAATAGTAGTTTCCTCAAATGTGGTTAAATGGGGATATTTTGCATCATACTCCTTCCATTCAGGAAGATTGTCCAATGGTTCAAAAGAATAGTCATCCAATGTGTTTGAAAATGGATCTTCTTCGTATATTTTCTGCGATACAGCTAAAGAGTAGTTCAATTCTTTTGAAAAATTGTCCAATGTTTCTACAGAATTGTTCAAAAGGTAACCTCCTCCATAGTTAGTTGAGAGTATATGGCCCTCTAGGTTAGTAGAAGAATCGTCACTAGGGATCACACTAGTGCTGCTTTCTATAGGAAAGGAATTAACGGCATGACGTAAGGCTGAAGTAGCAAGTAGAAATACTGGTACAGCAGGACTAGAGAAAATTTTCATAAAAATTATTTCCTATTTTAGTGTATTAATTAACATTTAATCTAACAGATAGTTAAAATAAACTATCTAAACTGATAAGATAGATTTTTTATAGAGAAGTCAAGACTTAATTTTAAAATTGCCTAAAAAAATAACATCCAATGAATAGTGGATTGCCACGCTCACGTATGTTCGCTCGCTAATAGCGTATATGCAACCCAAACGTCATTGCGAGGAGCGACGATAGTAGCGACTAAGCAATCCATTTTTGGTTACTTTCCTGGATTGCTTAGTCGCTACTATCGTCGCTCCTCGCAATGACGTTTTCTAGTTAAATATTTATTTTTTTAAGTTAAATTGAATGAAAAGCTTAGTGGTAGATATTTTTAGTGTATACTCAAAATAAAAGTTTAATGATTATAGCTAACCCGACTAGCATTACTTAGTTATTGCGAGACCATGCAAGTAGGTCTGGCAATTCAAAAAAATGAGAAATGGATTGCTTCGGAGGCTTACGCCTCCTCGCAATGACGATTGGGGTGCATATACGTCATTGCGAGCGAACGTACGTGAGCATGGCAATCCATGAAGCTTATCATATGGATTGCTTCGTTGCCACTAAAGTGGCTCCTCGCAATGACGTATAAAGTAATGCTAGTCGGGTTAGCTATAAAACAAATGAGGGTAGCTAGCATGAATTCTGATTATCTTAAAGAAATATCTGTTGGAAATAATCTTTATAAAATTTTTGACATAAATAAAGCAGCAAATGATGTTGGTCTTGAGTTAAAGCGTCTACCTTATAGCTTAAGGATATTATTTGAAAATGTTCTGCGTCTAACTGCAGGTCAAGAAAAGTTGCTACTATTTAAAGGATGGCTTAAGGCAAGGAAATCCGAGGTTGAAATACCGTTTATGCCGGCTAGAGTGTTGATGCAGGATTTTACTGGCGTTCCAGCTATTGTTGATTTAGCTGCTATGCGTGATGCTATGAAAAAACTAGGGGGGAATCCATTAAAGATTAATCCTTTGATACCTGTTGATCTGGTGATAGATCATTCTATACAAGTTGATTATTATGGAACAAGTGAGGCTTTTGCTAAAAATGTCACAATGGAAGTAGGGCGGAATATAGAGCGTTATGAATTTTTGAAATGGGGGCAAGAAACATTTGATAATTTTAAAGTAGTGCCGCCAGGAACAGGAATTTGTCATCAGGTTAATTTGGAATATTTAGCTAATGTTGTGTGGACTAAACAAGAGAATGGTATGACTTTTGTTTATCCGGACACATTGGTTGGCACAGATAGTCATACTACGATGATTAATAGTCTAGCAGTTCTTGGTTGGGGAGTAGGGGGGATTGAGGCTGAGGCGGCAATGCTTGGTCAACCTCTATCAATGATTATGCCTGAAGTAATTGGCTTTAAATTGAGTGGTGCTTTAAATGGGATGATTACCGCTACAGATTTGGTGCTAACCGTTACCCAAATGCTACGAAAGAAAAATGTTGTAGGCAAATTTGTCGAATTTTATGGAGATGGGCTAGATTCGCTGACATTGGCAGATAGGGCAACCATATCAAATATGGCACCTGAATATGGTGCTACTTGTGGCTTTTTTCCAATTGACAATGAGACCATAAAATATCTTAATTTGACAGCTAGAGATCCGAATCGCATAAAATTAGTAGAACAATATGCCAAAATGCAGTCATTATGGTATGAGCCAATAGTTACCCCAGAGTACACTGACACATTAGAGCTGGATTTATCTACTCTAGAATCTTCCTTAGCGGGACCAAGACGTCCACAAGATAGGGTTAACCTAAAAAATGCTGCTAGTAATTTTAAAACGGAACTAACTTCCCTAACTAAAGGTGACGTTAATATTGATAAAAAATACCCTATTATTGATGAATATGCTATAGGTCATGGTGACGTAGTAATAGCGGCAATTACTAGCTGTACCAATACTTCGAATCCTAATGTAATGATTGGTGTAGGCCTGCTGGCTAAGAAAGCAGTAGAACTTGGACTAATGAAAAAACCATGGGTTAAAACCTCATTAGCACCTGGTTCAAAAGTAGTAATGGAATATTTGAAAGAAAGTGGGCTTGATCAGTATCTCAATGATTTAGGATTTAATCTTGTCGGCTATGGTTGTACTACTTGTATCGGCAATTCTGGTCCGCTGATGCCGGAAATAGAAGAAACTATTGCCAAAAACAATCTTGTTGCCGTTTCGGTGTTATCTGGTAACAGAAACTTTGAGGGTAGGGTGCATCCTCTAACTATAGCTAGTTATCTTGCCTCTCCCCCGTTAGTCGTTGCTTATGCTATTGCAGGTACTATCAACATTAATCTTGAGACTGATACGATAGGAAAAAGTCACAATGGTAAAGATGTATATCTTAAGGATATTTGGCCTACTCAACAAGAGATAAAGAAATTAATTGATGAATCTATTAACTGTAAAATGTTCAAGGATAAATATAGTGATATATTTTTAGGTGATCAACAGTGGCAAGATATTAAGGTAACTAGAAGCGATACTTATAATTGGAATAAAGATAGTACTTATGTTAATAATCCTCCTTATTTTGAATCTATCGAACATATATCCAGTGGTTTGCGTGATATAGAATCTGCTAGAATATTAGCTATTTTTGGTAATTCTATTACTACTGACCATATATCTCCAGCCGGAAATATTAGTAAAACAAGTCCTGCTGCTAAATATTTAACCGAGCATGGTATTTTACCGGCAGATTTTAATTCTTATGGATCACGGCGTGGTAATCATCAGGTAATGATGCGTGGTACTTTTGCCAATAATAGGATTAAAAATGCCATGTGTCCAGGAATTGAAGGTGGTATCACTATAAACCAACTAGATGGTCAACAAATGAGTATTTATGATGCAGCTCAGGATTATAAAGCACATTCTATTCCTTTAGTAATTTTCGCAGGTAAAGAATATGGCTCTGGGTCGTCAAGAGATTGGGCAGCAAAAGGTACTAGTTTACTGGGAATAAAAGCGGTAATTGCTGAAAGTTTTGAAAGAATTCATCGGTCAAATCTAGTTGGCATGGGTGTTTTACCGCTTGTGCTCACTTCTTCTACAGTAAGTGATTTAAAATTTGATGGTTCTGAATATGTCACGATTACAGGCTTGAGTAATAAAGTAGAACCTTATCAACAACTTAGTTGTGTTATAAGGAGAAAAAGTGGTATAGTTGAAACTATCGACGTAATATTACAAGTTTTTACGGATAATGAGATAGATTATATAAAATATGGTAGTATAATGCACTTAGTGGTTAAGAATTTTAGTAGTTAAAAAGTTGAAGAGATGAAAATGGATAAAGAAATTAAGAAATATATAGCAGCAGGAAGAACTAATCTTGTAGTAATTTATGTATTATTTTTGTGTGGAATAGTTGCACCGTTATTACCTATTATTGGAGCAGTTTTTGCATATATTAACAAGGATATTAAAAATAAATATTTAGCTAGTCATTATATTTTTATATGGCGTACTTTCTGGATAGGATTCGTTGGTATGATGATATCTATAATAACCACTATAATGCTAATTGGTTCTGTATTGTATATATGTTTGTTGGTTTGGTTTATATTAAGAATTGCTATGGGTTTCAAATATTTATTAAATGGTATAGAACATCCGAACTACATGACTTACTGGATAAAATAGACTTGTCTAGCATACCCGGTTAGTATTTATCGTCATTGCGAGGAGACCGTAAGGGGTCGACGAAACAATCCAGGAAAATGATTAGAAATGGATTGCTTCGTCGCTACTAAAGTAGCTCCTCGCAATGACGTTGAGGTGTACACACCGTCATTGCGAGCGAACGTACGTGAGCGTGGCAATCCATGAAGCCTGTATATGGATTGCTTCGTCGACCTAACTCGCTCCTCGCAATGACGTATAAAGTAATGCTAATCGGGTTAGCTATAAACGGAGATAAAATAAAATGGATTTTGAAACTATACTCGGTAAGAAAATTGCATATTAGATTTCTACGACAATAGTTTATTACACCCAATTAGCCGTAAATTGACTAGAGATCAATTACAGATAGCAGGTGCTTTGCCTTTTTATGGCTTTGATATTTGGAATTGTTATGAGGTCTCTTGGCTAAGTCAAACTGGTAAACCTGAGGTACGGATATTGGAATTTATGGTGAGTAGCGATTCACCTAATATTGTAGAATCAAAGTCACTAAAGTGTTATTTAAACTCTTTTAATAACACTAAGTTTGAAAGTTCAGATCAAGTAAAAGAATTAATTGTCAAAGACTTAAGTCTAGTATTTGAATCAGCTGTAATAATTTCCCTAAAAGATGTAGAGTCGTATGATGGTACTAGGATGCAGTCTTTTTCAGGTATAAATCTCGATAGGTTAGATGTGACAATTACTAGTTTTGAAATTAGCCAGAACTTGCCAAAATTGTTGGAAGATAATACTAAGATCGTGGATGAGGTGCTATATTCTAATTTGCTAAAATCAAATTGTTTAGTTACTAGCCAGCCAGATTGGGCATCAATACAGATTAGTTATCGAGGCAGAAAAATTGACCATAGTTCTTTATTAAAATATTTGGTGTCATTTCGTAATCATAATGAGTTTCATGAACAGTGTGTTGAGCGTATTTTTGTGATATTAGTAAGTTTTGTGCTCCCGATGAATTAACTGTTTATGCCAGATATACAAGACGTGGCGGCATAGATATTAACCCTATACGCCTTAGTAGCAAGTTAGATGTTACAAAAATTAGCAATTTAAGACATATTCGTCAATAATTACTTAGTGCTAACATTAATTTGTTGTATATATAATATTTATAACAAGGTGTTTTTAGTGGAAAAAATATGAGCAAAAGTAAATTATAGCTAATGGTGTTCGTTTATTAGCGAGGAGACCGTAAGGTCGACGAAGCAATCTAGGAAAATGGTTAGAAATGGATTGCTTCGCCCATTATATGGTCTCGCAATGACGTATATATAGCCCAATTGTCATTGCTAGGAGCCGCAAAGCGGCGACGCGGCAATCCATAAAAGTGACCAAAAATGGATTGCTTCGACCATTACATGGTCTCACAATGACGTATAGAATATAGATTTAATTATCTCCTGTATTGAAATGAGTTCAGGAGATTTGAGAGTATTAGATGTTTGAGCAACTACTTGATTTTCCTTCTGCATGTTTTATTATGCAAGGGATGGTAGTAACACTGAAATATAGCATAGTTTCGGTGTTATTAGGATTGATTATCGGTACTTTGCTAGCAATTTGTAAGGTAAGTAAAAGTCATGCCTTAAGACTTTTTGCTAATTTCTACACATCTGTTTTTCGTGGTACACCGCTACTTATCCAACTTAGCATAATTTATTTTGCTTTGCCTGGTTTAATCGGTATTAAGCTTGGGGTCTTTGCTGCAGGTACCATAGCTTTCTCATTAAACTCAGGGGCATATGTTTCGGAAATAATTAGAGCTGGAATTAATGCTGTTGATAAGGGGCAGATTGAAGCAGCTGAGGCGTTAGGCATACCAGAGAGATTAATGTTCAAAGATATCATCTTGCCGCAAGCCATAAGAAATATTTTACCTTCATTAGTCAATGAGCTTGTTAACTTAATCAAAGAGTCAGCGATTATATCAATGATCGGTGAGATGGATCTAATGCAGAGAGCTCGGGTAGTATCGCTTGAACATTATACTTATTTTACTCCTCTGTTAATAGCAGGGCTTTGTTATTATGTTATGGTAATAATTATTAGTAATTTAGCGAGAATTCTTGAAAAAAAACTGGTAATTGGAGTTGAGTAGGATTTGTTTATATGTACTTAAGTGAAATATGCATCAAGCGTCCAGTATTTGCAACAGTTCTGAGTCTAGTAATTGTTATTTTAGGGGCTGTATTTTTTACTAAACTACAAATTAGGGGTATTCCTGATATTTCGTTTCCTATAATAACAGTACATGCACACTATCCTGGGGCAGATGCTCTTTATATGGAAAAAGAGATTACAACTCGTATTGAAAAAGCCCTAAAAACTATAAAAAATCTTGATTCTATTATACTTCCGAAAGTCATACAGGTAGTAGCTATATCACTTTAACATTTTTATCATCGGCTAATATCGAAGTATCCTTAAAGGGACCGTTGAAAGATAAAAATTTGCTCTAATTTCAAAAAAAAGAAACAAAATCTTTTGTCTAAAAAATTACAAAAAAAATCATCAACTCTGATATTTTTAAAAGATTGCAATTT
>JAIRUG010000055.1 GCA_031254535.1 Rickettsia sp. | reverse complement strand
TGCAGTACCATCTTCTAATTGCTTAACCATATTTATTGTCCTTTGTTTAAGTTATATTTTGACAGTAATTTTTTCTCTGTCTCTTTGCAACTTACACAAAATATATGACAGACTCTTTTTGTAATTTTTTAGACAAAAGATTTTGTTTCTTTTTTTTGAAATTAGAGCAAATTTTTATCTTTCAACGGTCCCTTTCTCTATATTTATACTATATTTTCTTCCTCTTGTCGCCATTTTCTTTGATTAAGCTATATCATATTTCTTTTGTTGAAATAATATACTCAATGTTTCTGCTGCACTGATTTTGCCATATGATTTAACCCTGGTCAAATCTACTACTTGACTAGCAATTTGCTTGCTAAAGATTCCAGCAATCATGTCATCGGTAAGAGTTGTATCCTCGATAGTATCATGCAGTAAACTAGTAATGATCATATCAGTCCTGAAATATTTGGGTACTTCTAGTCTGTATATTCAGCAACCATGTATGCTACTTCTATTGGATGAGAATAATAAGGATCACCGGATTGTCGCATTTGGCTGCCATGATATTTTTAGCGTAATATATACCTTTTGTAATCTCATTAATATCTACTTGTTGCATTACTTGTTGGTTCAGTTCAGATAATTTATTGAGTAACCTTTCGGCATAATGACAATTTGTATGTCTTGTTTCCCAATTATTAATATCTTCCATAAATACCCACAATATTATTTTAATTGTAAAGTAGATGATAACTAAAAATAGAAATCCTTGCAATAGTTTATTATATATTGTTTTTAAAGATAAGTAATTTTTATACTTTATTTACGTTTGAGTTATATCCCAGTTCTTTATTTTATCAAGTTAGTGCAGAACTTTCATGTTATATTAAGACTGTGATATTGTTACAACTAAACATTTGTTATTTCAACTTAAATCTATAGCTTTTCCGTCTATTAGCGAGGAGCTACTTATAGTAGCGACGAAGCAATTCAAAAAAAATGGTTAGAAAATGGATTGCTTCGACCATTACATGTCTTGCAATGACGTGTGTATCCTAATAGTCATTGCGAAGAACTACTTTAAGTAGCGACAAAGCAACCAAAAAAAATTGTTAGAAATGGATTGCTTCGACCACTATGTGGTCTCGCAATGACGGTGTATTGCAAAGCTACTCCTCACAATAACGTATATGCACCCTAATCGTCATTGCGAGGAGACCGTAGGTCGACGAAGCAATCCATTTTTAATGAATGTGGACACTGCCGCACTCACCAATGCTAAGATGAAGATTTTTTATCAGCTTAACGATTTTTACTATTGGCTTTTAAGACGGTAGATTCTCCTATAATTTTTTGTCCTGAAAACCTGTTATATTAATTTAAACCCATCTGCTGTAAGCTAAAGTACCAACCCCTCCATATTCACCCGCACCAACACCAGAAACATAAAAAGTTCCAGTACCAACAAACCACGTATCAGCAGCATCAGCATGATAAAGATTAACATGGGCAGCACCTGCAATACCAGCAAAAAAACCACATTCAAACCGAATAGCATTATCTTTATTCAGTAAAGATGTAATATCAATATCAGAATTTAACCAAGCTTGACCACCAATGACACCGCTAGCGAGACCGCCACCTTGCCCCATATAGTTCAAATAGTTACCGTTCTCGTCACAATAATCATAGAAAGATAAACTAACACCCTTGTACCCAGCACCACTCGAGACAAAATGAACGTGATAAGAAAAATTAGAACTCCCTTTAACTAATTTTAAATCATTATCATAATTAGGATATTTTGGATAATCACACTGAGCTAAACTCTTTTTACCACTATTAGTAGAACCGTACCAAAGAAGTTTAGCATTTTTATATGCATTAAGCCGTGCAATAGCTTGCATTTGTTCTGTTGTCCAATTTACACCTTTTAATATAATTACCTCTAATGAAAGACTAAGTAAAGGGACTGTTGCCAGATGATCTTTTCTGATCATTTTGGCATCGCGTGATCTGGTAAAATCCCGTAAACGTATATAAGATATATTGCTATTAAAGTCAATCTTTTTAATTTTTATACAATCAGCATTGCCTAAGAACAATTGACATGAGATAAAATATTGCTAAAGTATGGTGCTATTAACAAAATAATTGGCTCTGTGCAAAGATCTGTGTAAAATCCAAAATATGTTATATAAAAATATAATAAAAAAAGGAAATTAATTAGTTATCTCTGACAGCCTCCTAGCTCATCCGATTAATCTCAACTTGCTTCAATAACTCCTCAACTCTTGTTTAGATTTTGACATAAAAAAACTTATATTTCTAATGAATATGGATCAATCTATATCTATTATACCATACTTATAACTTACAATTGCCATGACCTACTTGCGTGGTCTTGCTAATAGACGTATATGCACCCTAATCGTCATTGCGAGGAGGCGTAGCCGACGAAGCAATCCAAGAAAGTGATTAGAAGTGGATTGTTTCGTCGGCCTGAAGCCTCCTCGCTAATAGCGTCAGTTTACTATGGTTAAATGCTAATCGGGTTAGCTATACATATGGATTCTCAGTTTTAGTATAAGTAAATCTTATTGGCACACCGGGTAAATTAAAAGCTGCCCGCAAGTTGTTTATAAGGTACCTAGTATAACTATCAGTGATTTTCTCAGGATTATTGGAAAATAGCTTAAAGGTTGGTGGACGAATTTTTATTTGAGTCATATACTTAATTCTAACACGTCTACCGCCTTTTTGTAAAGGTAGCGGATGTTGTTCAAGGGCAAAACTTAACCAATCATTCAGTTTACTTGTAGCAATTTTTTTATTCCATACATTATAAGTTTTGATAGCTTCATCTAATACCATATTAATATTCTGTTTTTTTAAGGCTGATATGAATATTATCGGCAATCCTTTAACTTGTGGTAGATTTGTTTCTATCTTATAAGAAAATTCTTCTTTAAATTTATCTTGATCTTTTCTCGCAATCAAATCCCACTTATTAACTACTATGAGTAGACTTCTGCCTTGATCTATAACATAATTGGCAATATTCAAGTCTTGTTGTTCTAGAGGACTTCGTGCACCAACCATCAGAATAACCGTATTAGCAAACTTGATACTATTAATCGCATCAGAAGATGATAATTTTTCTAAGGACTTAGTAACAGTTCCTTTTTTTCTCAAACCAGCTGTATCAATTAATTTAAATTTATTATCATTATATAGCCAATCAATTTCTATAGATTCCCTTGTTATACCAGCTTCAGGTCCTGTCAACAATCTTTCATCATTAATAATGCTATTAATAAAAGTAGATTTTCCTGCGTTTGGTCTACCACTAACCACTATTTGTATATAGTTAGCCTTTATTGGGTCGCTTAATTCTTCTTCTCCTCCCTCACTTTCTAATTTTTCAGTTATGGCATCGTATAAATCTGCCATACCAACACCATGCTCGGCAGAAATTGGTACTACATTATCAAAACCAAGCTTGTAATATTCTTTAGCAAAATCAAATCTTCCTTCACATTTATTAACGATTAACACAGATTTTTTATTATATTTCCTGATAAAATTAGCAAAAAACTGATCTTCAGGTAATACACCATCCTTGCCATCTACCACAAGACATAACAAATCTGCCTCTATAATTGCTTCTATAGTTTGTTGCATCATTCTATATTCTAATTTTTCATCTTCTGCTTCTTCTAAACCAGGAGTATCGATTACCGTAAAATCAAATGGTCCAATTTGAGCATCAGCGTATTTTCGGTCACGTGTTACCCCAGGGAGATCATGTACGATTGCTTTTTTTCTGATAGCTAGACGATTAAAGAGCATAGATTTTCCGACATTGGGTCTACCAATAATTGCCACAATTTTTTTATGCATGTCACTTCATCTTATCACAATAACGCGTTAGCACTAATATCAAATCATTTGAATATTAGCAATATTTGCTATATTATTAGCACTTAATTATATAAAATTAAACAGTTTATTGTACCTATAATTAGGGATTTTATATATAGTTATTCAAAACAATATTTTAAATAATATATAATGGCAACTAATGAGTACAAATAACAATATTAATGATGTTGTAGAAATTACAGCACAAAGTGGTTCATCAATTTTTTCTCTGATATCATCCTCTGATATTATAGGAAAATCTGTTATAATAATTTTGGTAATTGCCTCAATTTGGGCGTGGACAATAATCATAGATAAGATACTGCATTTAGTTCAAGTAAAAAAGAAGATTGCAGCTTTTGAAGTTATTTTCTGGTCTGGGACAGTTTTAGATCAATTATATGAAACTATTAAAAGAACAATCAATAATCCTCTTGCTGCAGTTTTTGTAGCAGCTATGAATGAATGTAACCGCCAGAACTCCAGAAATCTCACTGATGCACTTAAAATTAGTCATAAAGAGCGAATAATACAATCTATGTATTTGATAAGGAACCGTGAACTTGAAAGATTGGAACAAAATTTAGGTTTTTTGGCAACTGTTGCTTCTAGTACACCCTTTATAGGATTATTAGGTACTGTTTGGGGAATTATGCATAGTTTCCAATCTATTGCAGCGTCAAAAAACACTTCACTTGCTGTTGTAGCTCCTGGTATTGCAGAGGCTCTACTTGCTACGGCAATCGGTTTATTTGCGGCAATTCCAGCGGTGATTTTTTATAATTACCTTTCCTCGCAAATAATGAATATTAACAACAAAATTGATGATTTCATTAATGAGCTTAGTTCTATATTATCAAGAGCCATAGATGAAGGAAGAATGTAATGGCAATACAATTACGCAACCAAGGCAATCAAAGATCTAGAAGTAATTTAGTCAGTGAGATTAACGTTACACCACTTGTTGATGTCATGTTAGTATTGTTGATCATCTTTATGATAACCTCCCCAATGCTAGTGTCAGGTATTAATGTTGATTTACCAGAAACAGCTTCTAGCCCACTGTCAGGACAAGATGAGCCGTTAGTGATTAGTATTAACAACAAAGGAGAATTATATTTATTGGAATCTAAAATAGAAAGACAAAATTTGGCTAGCAAGCTGACTAATATTACAAAAGAAAAAAAAGATACTAGAATTTTTGTAAGAGGAGACAAAAATGTATCCTATGGTGAGGTAGTCAGTGTGGTAACTGAAATTCATGCAGCCGGTTTTTCTAAAGTAGCACTAGTTTCAAATATTAAGTATAATGAAAAATAATAATACTGTTTCTGTCTCTTTTATTTGTTCGGTAGCACTTCATTTACTAATAATATATTTTTTCTTATTTGGTCTGCCATCATTATTTAAAAAACTTCCTGAAGAGCAAGTAATAGTTTTTGAAATGCTACCAATTAGTAATCAATCTAATGTACCCAATAAAACCAAACAACCTGAAAAAGCTATAGAAAATCAAGATGCAAAAAAAGTAGAACAAAGCAAACCTGATTATGTAGAAGAAAAAAAAGCTATAGAAGAGAAGCCTATTATCGAGGAAAAGAAACCTTTAGAGAAACCTATTGAAGAAAAGAAAATTGTAGAAGAAAAACCGGTAGAAGAGAAGAAACCCATTGAAGAGAAACCTCTTATCGAGGAAAAAAAACCTATAGATAAAAAAACTTCAGAGACAAAGACTGTGGAAGAAAAGAAACCTGCAGAACTGAAGAAGCCTATAGAAGCAAAGAAACCAATCGAGAAAAAAAAGAAAATTCCTAATAAAAGTGACTTAGATTCTTTGCTTAAAAATTTAGAACAATCGTCTGAAGGATCTAATGCAAAATCGAATAAACAAGCAAGGTCTAAGGAAAATAAAGAAACCCAGGAATCAAAAGGACCATACAATGAAACCCTGGCTTTTTCAATCAGTGAAATATCTTTAATTAAGCAACAAATAGAGAAATTATGGAGCAAACCTATTGGCATACAAAATCTTGACCAGTTACGGGTAACTTTGTATATTGCTTTAAATAAAGATGGCAGTGTTAAAGAAGTAAAAGTGAAAGAAACAATCTGCCCAAATATAACAAAAACAGCTTGTGATGCTCTATCTGACAGTGCAATGAGAGCAGTATGGCAAGCAAGTCCTATCCATAATCTAGACCCTCAGCGTTACGATAGCTGGAAAGAATTTAATTTTCTGTTTAATCCGAGTAATAGCAATTCCTCAAATTAATTTTTGGGATTTGATATAAAATATTTTAAGACATTTCAGTAAAGATTAATGGTAGTGAATCGTATATACTACTATGAAACCAAAGGTTGACAAGGATTAAAGGATATAGTAAATAAATTGAGATGAGGAGAATATTAACAGACCTACAAAAAGAAGGATTAATAACCCGCTACAGAGAAGAAAGGGATAGAAGGACTGTAACAAAGGCAATTATCGATAGGATAACTCATCATTGTCAAATCATAGAAACTGGTAATAAAAGTTTTAGAGGAGGAAGAGATGTAGATTAAAAATTGAAATAGTAGATTATTGTATTAATTAAAAATTATCAAGAGTTTTAGAGAATTTTATCTGAATTTTAACTAATTTTTTTATGTGATCAGGGGGGCAAAAGATGATTACAATTTACAGTTATCGACGTTAGCTATAAATATACTTGACTTAGAGGTGATAATAATTTACTTTAACGCAGGTTATATGGCGGATGTAGCTCAGTTGGTTAGAGCATCAGATTGTGGATCTGAGGGTCGCGGGTTCAAATCCCGTCTTTCGCCCCATATTCCAAACCTTATATACATTCTTTTTGTTCCTAAAGCCTTATTACTTGTAGGCTTTCCTCCTATAACTTAAATTGATATTTTAATACTATTTGAACTTAATATGTTTGTCAATTTATGATAATAATTGGGGCAATTTCTTAAAAAAACAGCCATAGAAACTACATGAAAAATAATAGTTTTTAATCACATTTTTAGTTGAATTATTATTATAATATTAAATTAAAGTAAGTTAATTTTTTTAAAATTATTTTTGCTTAAAACTTAATATTAATAATTAAACTAATAACTCAACTGATAGATAGTTTTATAAATAAACCACTCATTTTATCATAAATATTACAAAAATCGTTGATATATTGGTAAATATAGCTTAACCAGATAATATGGCGACATCAGCTAATGCTGCCCAAACTGCCTGAAAGAAATCAGAGAAAGGGACTGTTGAAAGAAGAGATAGGTATGGTATAATGAAAAAAAAGAAAA
>JAIRUG010000095.1 GCA_031254535.1 Rickettsia sp. | reverse complement strand
AAGGAGATTATCAA
The DNA here is from genome assembly GCA_031254535.1 of Rickettsia sp. Taxonomy (GTDB): domain Bacteria; phylum Pseudomonadota; class Alphaproteobacteria; order Rickettsiales; family Rickettsiaceae; genus Tisiphia. The sequence continues at coordinate 2,859 of JAIRUG010000095.1, read as the reverse complement.
GGATATTGTATTATTTTGCGGCGGAGACCCTAATCTTAAGGATAAATTTATGTGTAATTATCGATTGCAATGTTTTATACTTTTTAACTTTCAACAGCTGTGGGCAAGACCTATCGAAGACAAGGCTGCTCTAACCCTCTCTTTAGACTCGCCAATGGTTTTGTCAGCTAATCCTACTATAGTAAAATTAGGTATACCTGGCGATATATGCACTTGCACATCAACATCAATAATGTCTATACCACTAAAGGTTAAACTACCAAGGTGAACTATCATTTACAAAATAAATTTTACTAGATCCAAATTCTTGATAATTTTTGATAATTGCTGGTCAACAAAATGCTCATCCATAACTACCTTTTTTTCTTTTATGTCACTTGCATTGAAACTTATCTCCTCTAATAAATTTTCTAAAATAGTATGTAATCTTCTTGCTCCAATATCTTCAATTTCTAAATTAACTTTTGCTGCATAAGTAGCAATTTTATCTATTGCATTATCGGTAAATTTTAATTCTACCCCTTCGGTGGCAATTAAGGCTGAATATTGTTTTATTAAGCTTGATTCTGGTTCAATCAAGATTTTTACCATATCTTCTTTAGTGAGTGAGCTTAACTCTACTCTAATAGGTAGCCTTCCTTGCAACTCAGGCAATAAATCAGATGGTTTTGATAAATGGAAAGCACCTGACGCTATAAATAATATATGGGTAGTTTCTATAGGACCATATTTGGTATTAACAGTTGTGCCCTCAATAATAGGTAGCAAATCTCTCTGTACTCCTTCTCTACTAATCTCTGAGCTTTTTCCCTCAGGTCTTGAGGTGATTTTATCAATCTCATCCAAAAACACTATACCATCATTTTGTACTAACACTAATGCATCTTGAGTAATTTTTTCTTGATCAATCAATTTATCTGACTCTTCAGCCAAGATAGTTAACATAGCATCTTTAACCAGCATTTTCTTGTTTTTTGTTTTACTAGTACCGATAGCTTTGCTGATCATATCAGAAACATTTAACACACCCATAGCAGCTCCTGGTATACCTGGAATTTCAAAATTACTACCAAATATGTTGCCTGAATCTGTTATACTGATTTCAATTTCAGTATCGTCAAGTTCACCTTTTTCAAGCTTAAGACGAAACTTTTCTCTAGTTTCAGCTGATGCAGACTTACCAACTAAAGCATCTAATATTCTTTCTACAGTTTTTAAAGTTGCATTAGCAATAACTTCTTTTTTAGCATTAGCTTTTTGGGTATTAACAGCTATTTCCACTAAATCTCGTATTATTGACTCAACGTCTCGTCCAACATATCCTACTTCAGTAAATTTGGTTGCTTCTATTTTAAGAAAAGGTGAGCCACTAAGCTTAGCAAGTCGCCTAGCGATTTCAGTCTTACCTACGCCAGTTGGTCCAATCATTAAAATATTTTTCGGAACGATCTCTTGGCGGAGTGGCTCTGCCACACTTCTACGCCTACAGCGATTTCGCAGAGCGATAGCAACAGCTTTTTTAGCCTTATATTGTCCGACAATGAATCTATCAAGTTCAGCTACGATTTCAGAGGGAGTTAATCCCATAGATTTAGCGGGAGTTAATCCCACAGATTTAGCGGGAGTTAATCCCACAGATTTTTTCTTAATACTAGTACTCATATAATTTTTTCTAAAATAATATTATGATTGGAGAAAACACAGATATCAGCTGCAATATGCATTGATTTTAAAGCGATCTCTTCGGCAGTTAGGTTATTATCAAAAGACATTAAACCCTTGCTACTTGCCAATGCATATGGTCCACCAGAACCAATGGCAGCAGCATCACCATCAGGTTCAACTACATCACCATTACCAGTTAAAATTAATATATTTTTTTGATCTGCAACAATCATCATTGCTTCAAGTTTACGTAAATATTTATCGCTACGCCAATCTTTTGCAAGTTCTACTGCACTTCTCAGTAACTGGTATGAATATTTTTCTAACTTTAATTCTAGTTTTTCAAATAAAGTTAGAGCATCTGCCGTAGATCCAGCAAAGCCAGCAATAATACTATTATTGCACATAGTTCTTAATTTTCTTGCTGTGGATTTTAAAATTGTATTACCATGGGAGACTTGACCATCAGCGGCAATTACAACCTCTCCGCCTTTCCTTAAGCACAGTATAGTAGTCCCGTGTAATGAGTTATCTGACATAAATAATCTTCTAAATATTGATGTTTAGCTATTGATGTTTAGCTGTTTGTTTATTATTATGGTGTTTTAAGTAATCATTCAGTATCATAATTACAAGATTCTTTTATGAATATTTATTCAATATATGTTAATCCTCAAAAAAAAGATAATGATTTTATCATTATCAAGCAGGGTTTTTCGTTATTTGCTGCATTTTTTAATATGTTTTGGGCATTACATCACAGAATGTGGACAGCACTAATCATTACTTTAATAGTAAGTATAGCTATATCAAGTTTAGGTTTTGCTCATTTTACTTTTGCCAGTCAAATAGCCATTATGTTGATATTCGGTTTTTTCAGTGCTGATATGAGAGAATATGATTTGCAACAAAAGAAATACCAACTTGAAGAGATAATATTAGCAAAATCTGAGATAGAAGCTGAATTAAAATTTTTAAAACGCTTATAGTGAATTAACCTGAATTAGCACTCATCGCGATTAGCGAGCCATGCTTGTATACGCTATAGCTAACCCTATGAGTATTACGCCGCGATTAGGGGACTGTTGAAAGAAGAAATAGGTATGGTATAATGAAAAAAAAGAAAAAAAGAGAGTTGTAGAATGTTTTCGAATCAAATGACAATGGTAAGTCTAAATCAGTTAGTTAACGCAA
>JAIRUG010000093.1 GCA_031254535.1 Rickettsia sp. | reverse complement strand
GCGTTAACTAACTGATTTAGACTTACCATTGTCATTTGATTCGAAGACATTCTACAACTCTCTTTTTTTCTTTTTTTTCATTATACCATACCTATCTCTTCTTTCAACAGTCCCATTATACATTTGAGGACTAGAGCTTATTCCGTTCAGAATACTAGTAATATTATTATAAGGAATGCCGCTTTGCTCAGAAAAGTCTCTTCTTGTTAACTTGAGTTCTTCAAATTTTGATCTTAAAAATTGTTGTATTTCTGTAACAAGAGTCATGCCATGAATTCAAAGATTAAGTAGAAATTAAAAAATAACTGACCAATCGAAGTATTTTTTATTGACACCCCAAAATAATTATATTAGACTCCAAAACTGACTGTTTTTTTAAAACCAAAAGAATATATTTTGGTTTAGCTATCTGATTAGTATTGAACCTTGACGTCTATTAGCGAGAAGCAGCTTTGCTGCGACGAAGCAGTCCAGAAAAATGATTAAATTTGGATTGCTTCGTCGCCACTTTAGTGGCTTCTCGCAATGACATTGACCACATTCGAAAGATGTCTATTTTAATTCTCTGGTAATAATATTTCTCTTTTACCAGTGTGGTTAGGAGGAGATATTACCCCATTTTGTTCCATTTTCTCAACAAGAGTTGCAGCTCGATTATAACCAATTCGTAAACATCTTTGTATATAGCTAATTGATACTTTTCGTTCTAATTGTACTATTTGTACAGCTCTTTTATATAAAGTTTCATCACTAGTTGAATCATCCCCAAGACTTTCGGCATTTACTTCGTCATCATCTAGTTGTTGAGTCACTGCTGAAAGATATTCAGGCACCCCTGTTGATCTTAAATATTGGGTTACTTTCTCTACCTCTTTATCATCAACAAACGGACCATGAACTCTGGTAATCTTTGACGAATTACCCATATAAAGCATATCTCCCATACCTAGCAACTGCTCAGAGCCTTGTTCACCAAGAATAGTTCTACTATCAATTTTAGAAATTACTTTAAAACTGATACGACTTGGAAAATTAGCTTTAATTACCCCAGTAATAACATCAACAGAAGGTCTCTGAGTTGCCATGATAATATGAATACCTGCAGCTCTTGCCATTTGAGCTAGACGTTGTATCGATAATTCGATATCCTTGCCAGCTACCAACATTAAATCAGCCATTTCATCAACAATTACAACAATGAATGGTAATTTTTCCATATTCATTTCAATCGTCTCGTAAATAGGCTGACCAGTTTCCGGATCAAACCCTGTTTGGATAGAACGCTCTAATATTTTTCCGCTTGACGCAGCCTCCAAAATTTTAGCATTATAACCTGCTATATTTCTTACCCCAATATTTGACATTGCTCTATAACGATTTTCCATTTCTTTTACTGCCCATTTAAGGGCTACCACCGCTTTACTTGGCTCGGTAACCACTGGAGTTAAAAGATGTGGTATGCCGTCATAGGTTGATAGTTCAAGCATTTTGGGATCGATCATTATTAACCGACATTCTTCTGGGGTATAACGATAAAGTAGAGAAATTATCATCGCGTTAATTGCCACTGATTTCCCAGAACCAGTCGTACCTGCAACTAACAAATGTGGCATTTTTGCTAAGTCTGCAATAAAAGGCTTGCCAGCTAGATCCTTACCTAAAATCAATGGTAGCATAATGCTACTATCTTGATATTCCGGTGTTTCAATCAATTCTCTTAGACAAAAGAAAGCTCGTTGTTTATTGGGTAACTCAATACCTAAAACATTTCTACCTGGTATTACAGCTATTCTAGTTGATATCGCAGATAAAGATCTAGCAATATCGTCTGATAAACCTATAATCCTAGAAGATTTAGTACCTGCAGCTGGCTCAAATTCATATAACGTTACAACCGGACCTTGGCTAATATTAATGACCTGACCTTTAACACCAAAATCATTAAGAACAGTTAGCAGTATTTGTGCATTATTTTGTAGTTCTGATGAAGTTTCCACTTTTATATTTTGGCTGTCAGCTTGTTTTAATAATTCAATAGGGGGTAGGTCTGGTAATTGGTCATTTTCTTTTCTTAATGAAGATGGTTTCCTTAAAGAATAAGATTGTGGGTCATTATTTTTTCCTAGGGCTCCATCTATTTTGTTAGCATATGAAGCTTCTTCTTGATTAATAAAAGGGGTCTTTTTTATCAGAACTGGTTTAATTGACTTGCTACTTGTTGATATTGTAGGTAATGGGATAAGTTTTTTGTAAGGTATTAATTGGAATAATTTAATTATGCTATTCCAGAAAGATGAAAATTTTATTTCTGCCAATAAAAATAATAAAATAAATGTAATAATAATTAAAGCGTAATCGCCTCTAGTATCTAATTGTTTGATTAATGGGTAAATAATAGTACCAACTGTTCCGCCAGCACCTGCCGGTAAATAATCAATTTTTATATTAGTGCAGACTATCGATAATGATATAATTGACAGCAGCAGCACCATTATTCTGATGGTAACCGACTTTTTTTCTAAACGCCACACACTCAAAGACCAGAAAATACAACAAATTGGCAAAATAAACGATGCGATACCAAAAAATTGGTAAAAAATATCCGCTAAATAACAACCGAAATAACCTAATAAATTGCTTGGATATTTACCTGTCACAGAATTAAATGAAGGATCGTCTGGATTATAAGTTACTAATAATAAGATAGTAAAACAGCCTACTAACATTAATAAAGCAGACCGCACTCTATTATTAGTAAGAATCCTGTTTATGTAATATAGCACAAAATTTGCCTAAAAAAATGAACCACTTTGGTCGTTGCTTAAGATCCTCAAAGAACCTAGTATGTATAATGGAATCCATATCTCTGCATAATAGACTCAGACAGGGATGTTTCCTAATAGTAAAATTATAGTCCCGGGGCAATACGTTAAGCTCACGAACCAAGCAGCTCATACCTTTTTACTCTTCTGCTTTCAAGAGTGTTTTTCTATAGCTAATCAGAGCTAGCATTATTCCATCTATTAGCGAGGATGCGTAAACCGATGAAGCAATCCAAATCTAATCATTTTCCTGGGTTGCTTCGTCGCTACTAATAGTAGCTCCTCGCAATGACGTAAGTTTGTATAGCTAATGCTAATCTGGTTAGTTATAAGTCGATATTCCGAGTATTTTGTATAATATCACTTTCCAATCTTTCGTGCAAGATCTTCTAAATATCCTGCTATAGTACTTAACGTTTCTGCAAATTTTTCTTCTTCGCAAGGTACTTTATCACCATCGATTCTAGCAATTTTATTAGTCAAATTTTGTACTTGTTCCTGCAAACTTAAGGCAGACATAACTAATAATAGTTCAAATGATGCTGATGGACTAACCTTTTTTATCTGAGTAATATTTTCATTTAACTTGGTTGCAAGATGGCATAATTCTTCTTCCGATCCGTCACTGCACGCCAATTGAAAAGTTTTGCTACCCAGTATTATTGTTACTATAGACATCTAATTATGTGTTTTTATGTTTTATTTCTTCCAGCTCAGCAATATATACGGCTATTTGCTCAAGTATTTTTGTATAATTATCCTTGAGATGTTTATTTTCGTCTTTCAGTTTATTAATTTCTTCATGCTGCTGAGCAATATCTGACAAAAGACCTTCAATCCCTTGGTTCACTTCTTGCATTAATTTAAGTAACAAATCGTTAGTTATTGTCATTCATATGGTAATATTAAGTGAAAAATTATTGGAATTATTATTAACGTTAAAATAGAGATTATAATTAGCTGTTTTTTCCATTTATAATCAGGTGCCATCAGATCAGACCTATTTTTGAGGTCAATATTCTTAGGGGCTTTTTGTTCATCTTCCTCACTAGAATCCAAAACTATTCCTAAATAATTTGAGTATAACTTAAGATAACCTTTTACATAAACTTCCGCTGACATCGAACTTAAATCTCCTTCTTCAAGAGCTACTAAATATTGCTTTCTGATTTTCAAATAAGCAGATATCTCTTCAAGAGTTTTGCCAGACTCTATTCTTGCTTGTTTTAGGGATGACGACATAACACTCTACTCAAGTTTACGCAAAAAGGTTTCAAATTTCTTATTTACTAAAATTAAAATATTTAAGTCAATATTTTCCTGCGATCTAATTCTTTCGACAAAGTCTAGGAAAATAGATACAGAGTTTATATTATTATCAATCCATAAATCTAAATCAATATTTACTTTAGATTTGTTAATTATTTTAGTTAATAATTGTCTTTGTTTATCATACAAATCATCTTTTAATGATTGTGTTGATAATCTATTCCAATAGGAGTCATTTAATTGTTTATCACAAGATTTACGAAGCCAATCAATACTAAATTTATTACCAGTAGCAAAATATAAACTAGCAACGTCATTATTTGTAGCTTGGGTCCTTTTTGCAATATATATTATATCAAAAACCGATACTAAGCTATCGAGAGTTGCAATCCTCTGAGCTATCTCATCTATTACTCCCAACAAAGTATATTGCTTAACTTTACCATCGAATTTATTTTTTGCTTCTCCTAAAAGAAATTTACTCACCACTTTGCTAAGCATTCTAGCTGGTTCATAAAATTCATCAATGGTATCGCTAATATTGATAGGATGTTTTATATGCTTTAAAAACCAGGAGATACCTCTACGCATAATTTTAGCAAGTTCAGTAAACATGTCAATTTTAACTTTATACTCTATAGTACTTGGTAAAGATTCCACTATAGTCCATAAATTATCTAAATCAAAAATCTCACAGATAATGGTATATGAACGAACTATATCACAAAGAGCAGCACCAGTATCACGTTTTATAAGATTAAGTGATGGACCACCTAATTGATTAATAATTTTATTTGTTACAACGGTTCGAATAATTTCATGCTTAAGTGGATGAGATAAAATTTCCTCACGAAATTTTTCTTGCATTAGTGCTGGAAAATAATTAATCAGATAAGACTCAAAATATTTATCCTTTGAAAATGTTGCTGTTATTAAATCATGATAGACTGAGCGTTTACTATAAGAAAGTAATATACAAAGTTCAGGACGAGTTATGCTCTCCTTATTAACTGCCCTTCTATTTAGCTCTTCTCGGGTTGGTAGAAACTCAACAGTTCGATCAATTAATTTTTCTTCTTCTAAAGTATCAATAAATTGGCTAAATATTTCAACAGTTGAAGTACGAGATAATTGCATGATATTAATTGCTTGATTCTGCTTATGATTATCAATTAACACCAGTTCTTCAACTTGTTTGGTCATAGTTAACAGCAGCTTATTACGTTCTTCTAAACTGATTTTCTTAGAAGATATAGCCTGATTAAGAGCAATTTTTATATTTACCTCGTGATCGGAACAATCAACGCCGGCTGAATTATCAATGAAATCAGTATTTATCTGCCCACCGAACTTGCTATATTCTATTCTACCTTGTTGTGATACACCAATATTTCCACCTTCCCCTATTACTTTAGCTCTAATATCTCTGCCATTAACTCTCAGATTATCATTTGCCTTATCGCCTATCTCTAGGTGACTTTCTGTCGAAGCTTTTATATAGGTTCCTATACCACCGTTCCACAGCAAATCAACTTCTGCTTGTAAAATAGCTCTAATCAGCTGTTCTGGGGTTAATTGATCAATATCTATCTTTAGCAATGATTTGGCTTCTGTAGATAACAAGATAGACTTGCTACTTCGCTCAAAAATCCCTCCACCTTTCGAAATTAACTGTTGATTATAGTCAGACCAATTTGATGTAGGTAACTTGAATAATCTCATACGTTCATTGAAGCTAATAATTGGATCAGGTTGTGGATCAATAAATATATGTTTATGATTAAACGCGGCAACAAGTTTTATTGCATTAGACCTAAGCATACCATTACCAAAAACATCTCCAGACATATCGCCAATACCAATAACAGTAATATGGTCTCTTTGTACATCAATACCCATAGCACAGAAATGGCTTGCTACAGAAATCCAAGCTCCTTTTGAAGTAATAGCCATTTTCTTATGGTCATAACCAGCTGATCCACCGGAAGCAAAAGCATCGCCTAACCAAAAATTATATTCAGCAGACACACTATTCGCATGATCCGAGAATGTTGCTGTACCTTTATCTGCTGCGACTACTAGATATGGATCTTCTTGGTCGTAGATAATAGTATTTTGCGGTTGGATAATTTTGCCATTAACTATATTATCAGTAATATCAAGTAAACCACGGAAAAAATTTTTATAACATTCTATAACTCTTGCCATATATTCTTGACGAGTCATATTATCATCAGTGAAATTAACAAAAAATCCACCTTTTGAGCCGTCGAAAGGGACAATGACCGAATTTTTGGTGCTTTGTGCTTTCATTAGCCCTAATACTTCTATTCTATAATCCTCTCCTCTATCAGACCATCTAATACCACCACGAGATACTTTACCACCTCGTAAATGAATAGCTTCAAAATCATTAGCATAAACAAATATTTCAGCAAAGGGTACTGGCAAAGGTAAATTAGGAATTTTTTTCGAGTCAAATTTAAAAGAAAAATAATTTTTACAGACTATATTATGTTTGTTGTCTCCATTCTGCAAATTATTTTTGTTATCAGGACTAGATTGATAACAATTAGTTCTAATAATAGCTTCAATAATACCAAACATATGTCTTAGAACTTTATCCTCACTACTACTAGTGATTTTATTAAGATAGCTAAGTATACTATCTTTTATAGTTCTTACGTGCACATCTGAAGAATTTGTTGGATTAAATTTAGCGTCAAACAAATCAACTAACATTTTAGTATATAAAAAATGCTTTATTAAGGTCAATTGAACATAGTCCTTACCATAGATAAAGCCTGTTTGATGTAAATATCTAGTTAATGCTTTAACTAACTTAACTTGCCACCAATTAAATCCTGATAATACTATTAATTTGCTTAAGGAATCATTAGCTAGAAGTCCAAGAGATATTTTATCTAAAACCTCTTCTACATTTCCTTTAAGCAGTTCAATATTCCCTTCAATAGTTATCAATGCTTCAAGAGTAAATTCATATATCCAACTTTCTTCAATATCTCCCGCTCCTTTTATAGCAAAACTTTGTTCATCTATGGCTTTAAATCCCAAATTTTCTATAGATGGTAGTAGGTCTGAAAGAGCTAATTTGGGTGCAGGGCTATAAATCTTTAGCTGAAATTCCGTATTATTTATAGCAATTAAATTAAATATAGGCTTATGATAAATACTAGCCTCTTTTAGATACTCAATATCTATTAAAGTTGTTTGTCCATTAAATTTCTCTCTATAATCAATAGGAAAAATTGGGTCAAAAAGTTTGAAATTTACCCCTCCCTGATATTCACCAAAATTTTTACATAATTTATGATAGAAATCTTCACTCCAACGAGTGGAAAGTTTATCTAATTCTTGTTCTATTGTTTCAACTTCAAAATCAAGGCTATTTTTATTCTGTACCTCTAACGTGACAAATAAATATGAAAAATTTTCTGCCACTTCTACCATATAATCTGATAGTATTATACCATTAAGTGTATCGGATAAATAACAATTTATTGCACTATGTACTTCTGGTGTTAAACGATCTCTTGGTAGAAATATTATGATATTAATAAAAGAACCGGACCAATCTTGTTGTATAAATAATTTAAGTTTTCTACTCATCATACCTGAGAGCACATGTAGGCACATACAATATAGATCACCTTCATCAATCTGTATCAAAGCTTCTTTAGGCATAGTTTGGACTATACTTTTAAGCTTTTTGGTATTATACCCATCAGTTGGAAATGCAGCTTTATCTAAAACAAATTTTAGTTTTTGTTTCAATATAGGAATATCAGTAATTGGCTGATAATATATTGCAGAACTATATAAACCAAAAATTATGCTACCTGAAAGGTACTTTTTATCCTGATCAATCTTCTTAACTAAAATATAATCTACTAAGTTATTTCTATGTACGCTTGATAGGGTATTAATTTTACCTAAAATAACTAATTTGTTGTTATATAATGGACTTGCTGAACGTTCGATAATATCAATAACTTCATTGATAGTATCTTGTCCTTGCCATATCTTTTTGACACCCTCTTCTGATGAGAAAGCTTTGGAAATTAGATCAAAGTTAATCATACCTAGAAAAGTAAAATTATCATCTTTTAGCCAATTTAAGAAATTTGTAGACTCATTATAATCCAAATGGTTGTCATTGTATAATTGCTGATTATTTTGAATCTCATTTGAAATCGTTGTCACTCTGTTCAATAGTTTAGACCACACATTATAAGTAGTATCTACCTGATCTAAAGTTTCATTTAAGGACTTCTCTAAAGAATTAATATCTTGCTGTTCAAAACTTCCTAGAATGGTTATATGTACTAAAGATTCCTCACTATTTTTTTTGATATCCAATATTTCTTGTAAGAGACCATCTTTATTTCTTATGCAAGCTATAACAGGATGGAGTAAAAATTTAGCTTTCAAGTTGAGAGCTGTTAACAAACAAATAATCGAATCAACGATGAATGATTTGTTATCATTCAATAGCAAAATATTAATTGCAGGGTTATTTTCAATTACCGTACTAACAATCTGCAATTTTCTTTTATTAGGCTGTTTTTCTTTAAAGAACTGAAAAGCACTATGAGCAAACTCACCAAATAGTTCTTGCCTATCTCTAAAATTGTAGTCTACAGGGATATAAACTAGAAATTCTTGTAAAAATTTGTTATAAAGTAGATCTCCACTTTTTGTTTTACTCAATGATAAAATTTCTGATTTATAATTAGGTACTTGACAAGTAAGTCTGCTTAAAGATAGAGATGCCCTCTCTGTACTGTTTATTGTAACCTTTTCTATTGTCATATTTGTTACCAAACTTTATGATTATTTCAAAGATTAAGAACCTATATAGCTAACCCGTTAAAGTTCTGGATAGTTTCTCCGCTAGGCGTCATTGCGAGACCATGTAATGGTCGAAGCAATCCATTTCTAATTATTTTCCTGGACTGCTGTGTCAGCTACGCCTCCTCGCAATGACGAAGCATTGCAAAGCGGTTCCTCGCTAATAGACAGAGTAACGTTGGTCCTGGTTAGCTATAATTCTTATCCCAGACTAAGCTATTATGTATTATAATTAAATAAAATTACTTAAGCAAGAGACTCTGATCATCATGGAAACTATTTTTGCCCAAAGCTCCAAACCAGGAAAAGCTGGTGTTGCAGTCTTTCGTATTTCTGGACCTAAAAGCTTGGTTGCATTAAAACACCTGCTTAAAAATGATAATACTGTGTTTGCTCCTAGAGTCATGTACTGTAGAAAGCTTATAAATCCTAAAAATCAAGAATTAATTGATGATGCAGTGGTAGCATATTTCCAAGCTCCAGCTAGCTTTACTGGTGAAGATGTAGTGGAGATATACACACATGGCAGTGTAGCAATTGCCGCTATGCTAACTGAAGCATTGTTAACTATCGATGGTTTAAGAATGGCAGAGCCTGGAGAGTTTACCCGTAGGGCGTTTTTAAATGGCAAATTTGATTTAACTGCGGCAGAAGGTATTGCCGATTTAATTGAAGCCGAAACTGTTTGGCAACATAGGCAGGCGGTTAAGCAAGTCAGTGGAGAACTCGAAGAACTTTATAATGAGTGGAGGCAAAATTTACTGACCATTATAGGTTTACTGGAAGCTTATATTGATTTCCCTGATGAAGATATTCCACAAGAAATATTAAATAGGGTTATGACTATTAGTGGCGAACTTAAATATGCTATAATAAAACACCTTAACGATAATAGACGGGGGGAGCTGCTTCGAACCGGCATTAAATTGACTATTTTAGGAGCTCCTAATGTTGGGAAATCTAGTTTACTTAATTTCTTGATGCAAAGAGACGTTGCCATTGTATCAAATATTGAGGGTACAACTCGTGACATAATTGAGGGACATCTAGATGTTGGAGGGTATCCAATTATATTACAAGACACAGCTGGTATAAGGGCTAGTAATGATTTAATAGAATTAGAAGGCATTAAACGAGCAATTGAATCAGCAAAAATGGCTGACATCAAAATAATTATGCTTGATGCTGTAAAGTTAAGTAACTCACCCTCATATTTTGAGGAAATGACTGGTATTATAGATTTAATAGATGACAATACCATAATATTGATCAATAAAATTGATCTTCTAGATGAGATCTACCAAATAGATGTATGTAGCAATAGATTGTTTCCTTTAAATAAAAATTATTTAAAGATTTCTATAAAAAATAATATTGGGATGAATAGTCTGTTAAAAGAAATCGAAAACATCGCCCATAATATAGCAGGTTTAACCGAAACACCGCATATTACTAGACAACGTCAACGAGCATTTATAGAGAAAGCGTTGGAATATTTAGAAAAATTTAATAATGAGAATTTTAATAGTGAAAATGACTTAGTGTTAGCCACAGAAGATGTTAGAATGGCTATTAGAAGTTTGAGTAATGTTACTGGTAAGATTAGCGTTGAAGAAGTGTTAGGGGAAATATTTAGTAATTTTTGTATAGGTAAATAATCGATGATTCAAAAAAAACAACAAGAAGTGTTAAAGCTACTAGATAAATGGCAGAAATATCTGAGATTACAAAGAAATTGTTCGGAACATACGATAATTTCTTATAAAAATGATTTAGAAAATTTCCTGAATTTTCTAAATCACTATAATTCAGAAATCATAACCATGAATTCTCTAAGGCAAGTCGATATAAGACTAGTACGAAGCTGGCTTTCTAAAAGGCAACAAGATAATTACCTAACAGCTTCTAATTCTAGAGGTTTGTCTGCTATAAAGAATTTTTATAAATATCTAGAGAAGACCACTAATATTACTTGCCATGCAATTTTTTCCATCAAAAGTCCTAAGAAAGCTAAAATATTACCTAAATCTTTATCGCAGGATGATGCTCAATTATCTATTGAACATATTGATAATTTTACCGATTTAGAATGGGTAGAATTGAGAAATAAAGCCCTATTGATGCTTATTTATGCTGCTGGGCTTAGAATATCTGAGGCATTATCGATGATTAAATCTCATCTACAAGACTTAGATTTTATAAAAATAACAGGAAAGGGCAAAAAAGAGCGGCTAATACCATGGATACCAATTGCTAGAGATTTTATAGAACAATACCTAAGTAAATTACCTTATAGTATAGATGAAAAAGATCCAATATTCCGAGGGAAATTGGGTAAAAAATTACAAGCTCCAGTATTTAATCGTGAATTGATACGATTACGTTGCTTCTATGGGTTACCGGAACATTTATCAGCTCATTCCTTTAGACATAGTTTTGCAACGCACTTGCTTGAAAATGGAGCAGAATTAAGATCTATTCAGGAATTACTTGGACATAAAAGCCTATCAACTACCCAGCGTTATACTAAGGTTAGTCTAAAGCATTTGGAGAATATTTATAATAATGCCCACCCAATATCAAAATCTAATAGCAAAATATTATAATCTTCTTGCCATGATTTTTAGTTATACGTTATATTATCACATATTTGAATATCGAGAGTCTTGTATGTCTAGAATTATTTTACTAGCAGGGTATAAACCCTCTAATGATGAAGAATATATGAACCCTAAACAGTTAGAATATTTTAGGCAAAAACTTCTTGAGTGGAAACGTTCTTTGCTAGAGGAATCACGAGAGACCTTGAACCATCTCAAGGAAGAAAATTGGAATGAGCCAGATTTTAATGATCGTGCATCAATTGAAACAGATACAGCACTTGAGTTGCGAACAAGAGACAGGTATCGTAAGCTTATTGATAAAATAGAAGAGGCTTTGGTAAGGATAGAAAAAAATGAATATGGTTATTGCGAAGAAACTGGAGAGCCAATTGGCTTAAAACGTCTAGAAGCAAGACCAGTTGCAACTTTGTGTATCGAATCGCAAGAGAGACATGAAAGCTATGAAAAACAGCATATAGATTTATAGTGATGTCCTCTCACATTAATGTGGCTTTATTATTGCATTATAGGATAAATTATATAATGGATTGCAAAATGAATGGTAGCTAGGAGACTGTCGGAAATAACTAATTAATGCGAGTTGCCAATTAAAATGTCATTGCGAGGAGCCACTTTGTGGCATTGATGCCAAACATTATAATAAATCTGGATTGCTTAGTCGTGTTTCACTATAGCTTAACCAGATAATATGGCGACATCAGCTAATGCTGCCCAAACTGCCTGAAAGAAATCAGAGAAATTACCAGCACTTTTCCTGCTCTGCTGCTTAATTTTAAACCAGTAATGC
>JAIRUG010000086.1 GCA_031254535.1 Rickettsia sp. | reverse complement strand
TTACTGGTTTAAAATTAAGCAGCAGAGCAGGAAAAGTGCTGGTAATTTCTCTGATTTCTTTCAGGCAGTTTGGGCAGCATTAGCTGATGTCGCCATATTATCTGGTTAAGCTATATATCAATGATCTCTGCTTTATTAAAAGGAAATGGTTTACCATAATCATTTGTATTTAATTTGTCACTATACAATACTCTAACAAAAGGCAATTCCCCAAGCTTAACGTATTGGCGATTACGAATACCAGAATTATCTATTGCAATAAAATATGTTTTTTTAAGATCTTTAAATATTAACAAATTATGTGGTCCAGAGTCCCATTGTCCGAAGATGAAGTAAAAAGTCTGTAGGTTATTTTTGGTCGAGCATGGCAACCTCTTGAAGAGCTTTTTCATACTCTCCAGGCACTAAAGGATCAATTTCAGTATCAATGTAAAGTTGCAAAGAGCCTGTCATTCCATTAATTTTACGCATCACTGTTGGAGGAGCATAAGGAAAACCTAGAATTAGAGAAGCTTGATATGCTGCTACTTCAGCTTGTGCATCTCCTAAATCATCTACCGGTAATTTTTTAAAAACAGCCTTTAGCTGATTATCTAAAGTAACTAAATAAACTTCTCCACTAAACTCTATTTTCTTGCCTTTTTCCATGAGAAATTCTCTCATAGGTTTTATATGCTGTACTTTAGATGTTTTAAGCAATTTTGATATTTCAACTTTTTTCCATGTTTCTGGGTGGTTAAATGAGCCGGCATATACAAAATGGCTAGTTAAGAATGGTAGAACCAAGTAAAAGTTGAACAATAATATTCTAAGAACTTGCATAATTTTATTACATAATTGATGATGATAAAACTAACCCGACTAACATCGTTCCGTCTATATAGCTACAAAGTAATCCAGGCAATTGATTAGAAATGGATTGCTTTGTTCGGGCTTCACGCATTCTCGCTAATAGACGTTAATTTGCTATGGATAAATACAATCTTATATACAAGCATAGCATCAATTTAAAGTATATTTAACCTATATCTCCCCTCTTGTCACGCACTTTCACTTCAGATGGATATAGTTAAACCTTATGTCGAAGTTATTTGTAACAAACTTTATTCACTTTTTATTGGTATCCTACCCCTACATATTATTAGGTGTAGACATTCAATATTTTCTTTGGTATACTGAAAAGTATAGCTATATAAGAAATTTTTTGTATTTTTTCACTAAGCAGATTCATTGAGAAGTATATGAACATATATAAGAACTTTTGTAAATTCAACATTTTTTTTTACTATTTATGATAAGTATATTTTATACTAGCTTTTCATACGCCAGTGAAACTATTTATATCACTTCAGACGATGGTCCACTTAAAGGAACAGAGAATGTCATTGCGGTTATGACTGAGGAGAAGATTCCCGTTACCATGTTTATGGTAGGATTACACCACGATTCTAGTAGTTGGTCAAAAGATATTGTGGTGCTAGCTAAGAAGAGTCCTTTTATTCAGATAGGAAATCATAGTTATTCTCATGCTCATAATCACTATCAGCAATTTTATCACGATCTTCCAGATGTAATTAACGATCTTAAAAAGAATAATGATACGCTAGGTTTAAAAGGTTCTCATATTGATACTAGACTTCCTGGAAGAGATGTATTCCGTCTTCCTAACTTAAGTAGAGATGATCCGTATATTTCAAAACAGGAGAATCAGATTGAAAAGATAGATGATGATGGTATATACAAGAATGGTTTTTACCTATATGGATGGGATTTAGAATGGGCACACTATAATAATGGTCGTCCTGTACAGTCTGTTGATCATCTAGTAGAAGAAATAGCAAATAAATTTGCAGAACAAGGTACTGCATTACCTAATAAATTAATTTTATTAATGCATGATGAGATGTTCCAAGATTGCTTCAATGGTAAAGAGAATTTACGAAATTTAATTAGTGCATTGCGTAAGAAAAATTATAAGTTTGATTTTATTAAAAATTATAATAATTCTTGAGTGAAGTATGTCTCATATAAGGATTTAAAGGAAGTTACTTCAAACTTGAAACAAAATATACAGCAAATAATGAAGAAATGGCAGGTTTAAAACTTCAGCAATTTAGTTCAAAATGGGGAAAATATAAGATAGGTATTCAACTAATAACGCGTAAATTATATAATCATAATATTCAAGAATTGCCTCTATATTAATTTATTAGAATGCACTTATTCTGTTTTAATAAAAAACATATTTAAAATATGTTTAACTAACATAATTCTTGATGCATTATGTTTAATTAATAAATCTATAATAGGATCAAGTAACTTAGAATGCCGCATTAGATAAGGATCATACTCAAAATGTACCCCACTTAAAATAGCTTTGCCACTACCGAATTTACACATTATAATAGCTATCTTAAAATCTTCATAATGAGCGACAATTTTTGTATCAGGTATATTTTGGGCATTTAAAAAGTAGCCTCCTCCATTATAAAAAATAACAGAGTTTTTAGGTAGATTAGGTGTATTTAGGATTATCCTAGCAGCTCTTGCCCCTTTATTTGAATTATAATAATATTTACATAAGGCTGGCCCTATAACGACACCTTGATATATGGCAAGTTCTCGAGTTCCTATTACTTCTATTGGTGAAGATTTAGCAAATTCTAGGTAAGCACCACTATAATATGCTCCTGCACATATCCCAAGAAAACTACCGCCTTGCATTAAATATTTCTGTATTTGCTTATTGCCTTTACCGTTAAGATATTCCGCATAGCATCTATCTTTTCCCCCTGGAATA
Source organism: Rickettsia sp. (assembly GCA_031254535.1). Lineage (GTDB taxonomy): Bacteria > Pseudomonadota > Alphaproteobacteria > Rickettsiales > Rickettsiaceae > Tisiphia. The sequence continues at coordinate 1,831 of JAIRUG010000086.1, read as the reverse complement.
ATAAGTAAACTAGTATTATCAATCCAATCACCTTTTATAATTTCTTCTGCTGAAATATAACTTATATGATATTTTGTTGAAACATAATGAACAAAAGTATTAAAGGTATGATACAAGCTTTCCTTCGATGTACCTACCCCATTGTAGATTCTGATGGATTTCATTATTAAACTTTTTTACTCACACTAATAGCTATATTACACATTAATTTGACAATTTTATTAATTAGAGGGGCGAATACTATTTCATTACTACCTTGCACTAAAGCCATATCTTTATGTTCTGTTTCATCAAACTGAAATTGCTTTATATTATCTAACAATTCTTTTTCTAAATTATATTCTTCGAGATAATCTATTTGTTTCTGATAATGTTGTTCAATCACTTCTTCTACACTTTGTGTTAGTAGCATGGCAGTTTTTGTCCCTATCAATATTGATCCACTACCAAGTATATAACCAATAATATGCCAAAATGGCATCAAGATAGTAGGTCTAACATTACATTGTAATAACGAGTTAGTAAAGTAGTTTAAATGTACTTCTTCTTGCTGCATCATATGCTTTATTGTAGAGTAGGCTTCATGGTTTTTGCAATAATTCAATTGTCCTTCGTAAATTCGCTTAGCACCGTATTCTCCAGCGTAGTTTACTCTAATAATTTCTTTTATGGTATTTTCTGAATTGGTGAAATCGGGTCTTGCCATACGTCTTAGTTATTTAAATGATGTTATTTAGCAAGTTTATACTTAAAATTTATTCCATCAAGAATATAATGCAGAAATTTATCAGTTCTTTAAAAGATGAATTTATATTTTAGTTGACAGTTCAGTATTATTCTGATATAAAGGAACCTGTTATTTTGTAATTGGATATGAATTTATGAAACGTACATTTCAACCTAGCAATTTAGTAAGAAAAAGAAGGCATGGGTTTAAGGCAAGAATGGCGACTGTCGGTGGTAGAGAGATTTTAAGGAAGCGTCGGGCAAAAGGTAGAAAAAAGTTATCAGCATAGTCAGTGCTTATTTTATCTCTAAAAAATCAGAAAGAATTTGACCTAGTTAATAAGTTAGGCAGAAAGTTCCATAGTTCTTATTTTATCACAATAATAGCAAAAGATTTTACTAAGCTTCATCAAACACAGTTATGTAAAAAATCTAGAGAGATTCTAGATAACTCATCAAATATAGTACTTTTTGGCATAAAAGCCGGGAGAAAATTAGGAAACGCTGTTGTTCGTAATAAAATCAAGAGACGTATCAGACATCTAGTTAGGCTTGTAAGTAAAGAATCACAATTCAAGTCTAATAGTTGGGCAATAATAGTTATCCCTAAGAAAGGTTTTGAGAGAATTGAGTTTGCAACCTTATTAAGTGAGTTATATATGATAATTTCAAAGATATAATATACTCAAAATTCTTTTAATTATATAGCTAACCCGATTAGCATTTATTCATACAAACTGACGTCTATTAGCGAGAAACCACTTTAGTGGTGAGACGAAGCAATCTGAATTTGGATTGTTTCCTCGTGCTTCGCTACTCCTCGCAATGATGGAGTAATATTAATCGTGTTAACTATACTCCCCGTATATTTCTTTGCATTTTTTATCAATATAATATTCGCTTATTAGTAATCCTATAGTATGAATTATAAAAATAGGAAAGAAAAACTTAACTTGCCACCAAGCAGTAGCATATATTTGAGGACCGTTGAAAGATAAAAATTTGCTCTAATTTCAAAAAAAAGAAACAAAATCTTTTGTCTAAAAAATTACAAAAAAAATCATCAACTCTGATATTTTTAAAAGATTGCAATTTTTTTCATAAA
>JAIRUG010000067.1 GCA_031254535.1 Rickettsia sp. | reverse complement strand
CTTGTTCTCAGATCGTAACTATAACTTCTTGGCATCGGATTTTACTATATTTTTTCTCTCTATATTTATACTATATTTTCTTCCTCTTGTCGCCATTTTCTTTGATTAAGCTATACCCCAATTTGTAGTATAAATAACACCAAAGTGTAATCTTAAAATACAACGTGAGCATGACAAGCACAATTGTAAAGAATGACATATATATTGAGTGTTTTTTGTAAAGTCAAACACTACAGAAGTATATTATTCAGATTTGATAAACTCCTAACCATCTTTTTAGCTTTTCTAAATTTCATTGGAACTTTAATATGGTTATGTTAAAATTCTGTCAATACAACCTATTTTCCTTTTGTCCATAAATCCATATTATATTGTTTGCAATACTCAAACATAGATACAGTATTAGGGTGATTTATCCCGAACTCCTTCACTTGAGACTTACCAAAGAATTTATAACTATGCAAGTCTTTTACTTTACATGCTGCTTTAGCTCCTTGACTATATAAATAACTAACTTGAGCCACATTTTTACGATTATCCTTATATAAATAATGATATATGGTATAAGCTTTATTATAGGATTCCATAGCTTCTTTTATCTTATCTTGGGCAAACAGAATATTACCTTGTACTACATAGCTCGTTGCTAAATCTGGATCTTCCGAATAATCTGCATCTTTGGGATTCCTACGCTCATCGGCTAAAAATATGGAAATAGCTTTGTTAATATGATCTGAGGCTTGCTCTAGTTTACCTAGTCCTAATTCACTTCTTGCCATTTGGGTAAAAATGCGACCTAATATTTCATGAGGTACTTTTTGGGAAGATTCACACAAATTGTATAATCTCTCCACTTGAACATATGCTTCTGGGTATTCTTTAAGATAATTTAATAGTTCTACTTTAAGTAAATAAGGAATAACAAGAAATATGTCATCAGGACTTAATCCATTTTTAATACATGTTTCTATAGTTCTATTATTTTGCTCTAATGATTTAGCATATTCCCCTTGTACAAGTAATAATTTTGCCTTAGCATTATGTATATATCCTAAGTCACTTTTATCTATTAAACCTTCATTAAACATTTTTTCTATAATTTGAATGTTCTTTTTGGCTTCTTGAATCTGTGCTAATGCAATATTGTATATTGCTAAACTATAAAATACACTCCATTTGTCATAACCTTTTACATTATCGAATATTTCTTTCGCTCTTATAAGATATTTTATTGCCATCCTACAATTAGAACAACTTCTGTAATACCAGCCCATTGCTTGTATGTAACGTGCATATGCATATTTTTCGTCGTTATTCATTAACCATAATTTAAATTTTCCTTGCTGATCAGCGTTATTAAACCAGTTAGCCTTTTTTTCTGTGTTATAATCATTAAGAGAATTATGATAATAAATCATTAATTCCAAATTAAGTGCCATAAGTTTATATATATTGGAATTATATTTTTCTGAATTTTTTAAAATTATTTCAAAATTTTCAGATATAGTTCTAGCTGTTCTAAAGATACGAGCTTTTATTACACTCTTTGGTATATAGTTCATTAATTTAGTAATAATATCATCTAAAGTAGTTTTATTACTATTATCTCCATTAATTTCAGCTACTTTCTGAGCTACAACATCATGCATTTCAAAGATGTGATTATTTTCATTAGAATCAATGTTAGATATTAAGGCAAATTTAGATAGTTGATAAAGATCATCATCCAGAGTATTCGGATCATCAGTGATAATTTTTAAAAGTTCTTTCGAGAAACCTTGATTATTTATTAAAGCTATTTTATTTAGTAATTTTTTAGCATTTGACTTTAATTGATTGATAGCTAAGATAATATTTAATTTAATTTTGTCCGTTGATTGTTGGATTTTTTTCTTATATTCGGCTCTATCTAAACCTTGCACATTATTTAATAATTGTGCACCTTGTACTATCATGATAGGATAACCAGCAAATTCTTTGTTCAAGAATTCTGCTAATTTTGGATCATTATTTTCCAGAATATTATTAGCAAGAGTAATGGCATAACTTCTTTCAAAGGCAGTCATTTTGACTACGTTAGGTAATAATTCACTATCTTGGGAGCAAAATATAACGTGCCCATTATGTTCCCAATCAACAAACTCTTGCACTTTTTTATTTTCACTTACCTTTAGATTATCGAATACCAGCAACCATTTTTCTTGACTCGATAAATAGCTCATTACTTCTTTTTGCACTAATCTTATATCTTCTGATATTAAATTAGATTTAGCAGTACTATTAATAGTTTTTGCTAATTTTAGAAATTCTTGATTAATATCTAAATTATAGTCAATAAACCAAATAAGTTTATAATTATTTTGATTCTCATAAGAATACATTCTGGCAAGCTGTGTTTTCCCCATCCCACTGGTGCCTACTATGCTTGTTTGTCTGTATTTAGTTAAATTATTCTTGAGTAGATTTAGTTGTTTTACATGATCGACAAAATAAGTCACTGGTATAACAAAATTAGATATTTGTTCTTGAGCAAATGAGTTATTTGACATAATTAACAGTATTATTAATATTAAATATTTATTCATTTTTTTTTCTAGTGAATGGTTTCAGGAAAATTATATTATTATTTTTACTTAGTGGTGTCTCTATAAGATTAACATGACTGCAACCTATTTTACAATCAAAATTACAAACTCTAAGGGGACCGTTGAAAGATAAAAATTTGCTCTAATTTCAAAAAAAAGAAACAAAATCTTTTGTCTAAAAAATTACAAAAAAAATCATCAACTCTAATATTTTTAAAAGATTGCAATTT
>JAIRUG010000066.1 GCA_031254535.1 Rickettsia sp. | reverse complement strand
GGTAATTTCTCTGATTTCTTTCAGGCAGTTTGGGCAGCATTAGCTGATGTCGCCATATTATCTGGTTAAGCTATATCTGGCAGAACAAAAAGCTAAAATTTATGAAAAAAATTGCAATCATGTAGATGAAATAGAAAAGTACGTAAAAACGTTACTTGATGAGATTAGAGGAGAGAGTAAGTTTAGCAAAGAAAAAGGACAATTAACAAAATAACGACTTTAACTAATGTAGGTGCTAGACCTCTTCTGCACCTGCATTCGTTTCTTATACTCTTCTGCTTTGAAGAATTGGATTTGAAAATGAATGGTGAACTTATAGTTTACGTCTATGATGTTTATAGCAACCTATGGTGTGGCAATAAACAACACTACATTGCTCTTTCGAAACTCTACTTCTGTTGGTAATTTGTGCGTCGAGCCTAGACTCGAATCCTCACGTACATTTGAGTACGCTACGGTTTGAGGTGAAGTGTCTCCTACAAATCCTTGCGCATAAGCAAGTTTCAAAAGAGGTCTATTAAAAGTCGTCAACACTTTTCGAAATGGTGCTATACAAGCCATCTTCTTTCTTAATTATATCATACTCTCTTTGGGCTATTGAGTCGATAAAGTGAATATTACCTGATATACCAGTATATGGAGCTGTACTATTCAATGTCGCTAAAAATCGCTCTTCCGTAAATTTAGTACCTATATATTTTGATGTTATTCTTCCTAAATCATAAGCCACGGCATGCATGAAAGATAAATGATTAATACCTATATTTTTAGCCCTTTCTATTATATTACTATTTACAATATTCAACGAACCAGTGTAGATAATATCTACCGGTTCAGAACGATCAATATCTATTCTGTTATCCCCTATTATAACTGCTTTTTTATCTAAATTATGCTTATGAATACTATCAAAAAGCAAATCTAAATTTTTACTATCGTCCGACAGATAAATTACAGGTTTAGTTGCCGTATCCTCCATTTCATTTAAATTATCAACACTATTTGAGACAGTTAACACCGCTTTTTCTATTGATTCTGGTATATTAGCATAAAATTCACTCCGCACTAAGGTAGAATTTTTTTGAATTAATATATTTTGGATAAGTTGGTTGGTTGTGTGTGCATAACGACCTGAAGGTAAAAGTGCAATAAAATTTTTGTAATCATTATCTGCAAAGTAATTAATTATTTTTGTAAGCTGCTTTGACGGGGCATGCCCAAATACAAAAAGTTTCTTGTCTGCCAATACAGGATTATTAGACATGGTAATTATAAAAATATTATGTGTTTTAGCTTTATTGGCAATTAGAGAAGTAAGATTTGAATATAGTGGTCCTAGAATAATTTTTGTTTTACGAATTAATATTTTATCCATTACAGCAAGTACCTGCTTTTCATTAGAGACATCATAAGAAGTGACATGGACATAAGTTTTTAAACCGTCTTCTAAACCCATTTTAATTAATTGGTTATATTGCCTACCTAATGTAGAATTTTCTCCTGTTAAAGGCATTAAAATAGCCACTTCTAAAGTTTCTTGCACAACTTCTTTTGGTGTAGGAATAACTTCTTTATTAGATTGGCAAGAAAATAAAGAAATAAGACATATAAATGATAAGGTGATCTTTAAAAAATTTTGCTTTATACTGCTCATAATACTTACTTTATCTTAATTTAGGCTGTGTAAAGTAAATTTTAAAATTCCTTCTACAGCCTATGGATATAGCTAACCCGATTAGTATTTATCCATATAAACTCACGCTATTAGCGAGGAGCTACTTTAGTAGTATTGATGCAATCCAGGAAAGTGAATAGAAATGGATTGCTTCGTTCGTGCTTCACGCCTCCTCGCTAATAGACGGCGTAATGCTAATCGGGTTAGCTATAATTGACAATAGGGATTAAATCATGATCTTTAAACCAGGACTATATATTGTTTCAACACCTATTGGTAACCTAGATGATATAACATTTCGAGCTTTAGAAACACTCAAAAACTCTACAGTGATATTGTGTGAGGATACCAGAATATCAAGAAAATTACTAGCAAAACATAATATAAAGACCAAGTTACAAATATATAATGATCATAGTGATTATCAGGCAAGAGAAGTTATCTGTACACTAATTGATAATGGTGCAATAGTTAGCCTAATATCTGATGCTGGAACACCATTAATATCTGATCCTGGTTATAAACTAGTCAGACAGTTGAGAGAACTTAATTATCACGTAGATGTTATACCAGGCGTTTCTGCACTAACTACAGCTATAACTATTTCTGGATTACCGTCAGATCGTTTTTTATTTGCTGGATTCTTACCAAAAACCATTGAAGGTAAAAAGAAGGTTTTTACAGAGCTGGCTAGCATAAAAGCAACTTTGATTTTTTTTGAAACTGCTAGCAGAATAGAACAATCGTTACATACGGCTTTTGCTGTTTTTGGCAATAGAGAAGTATGTGTAGCACGTGAACTTACTAAATTTCACCAAGAAGTAAAATTAGGGTTAATAGAAAATGTCATAAATTTTTATAAACAGAACATTATCAAGGGGGAAATAGTATTGCTAATTTCCGGTACTTCTGAAGAGACTAATGCAGCCACTCTAGCAGATGACTTTAAAAAATTTATACATTTGTACTTATCTAAGGGGTGGAGTGCAAGAAGTATTACAGATATGGCTAATGAGAATTTTGGAAGAAGCTACAGCAAGAAAGAAATATATGCTATGGTTAATAAGATCAAGAGCTTGAGTGATTAATTGTAGCTAACCAGTTAAGGTTCTAGGTTCTGTTGACAAAATTAATGAGATGTATGCTTCGCTTAAACGCTATTAGCGAGCAGTAGTGAAACACGACGAAGCAACCCAGATTTATTCTAATTTTTGGATTGCATCAATGCCACAAAGTGGCTCCTCGCAATGACGTTTTAATTGGCAACTCACGTTGTTTAATTTCATGGAGATATATCAGCTAGCAATGACGTCTGTGAATTGGACGTAATGTTGTTAGCTATAATTATACTGCTATTTAATTTTTAGGCAATGCTTTAAAACTTGATCACGGCGTTCTAATATAGCATTAAGGTAAGAATTATTTAAAAAATCAGAACCTTTTGCTGCTATAAAAATCTTTCTAAGAGTAGGTATAGCTTAATCAAAGAAAATGGCGACAAGAGGAAGAAAATATAGTATAAATATAGAGAGAAAAAATATAGTAAAATCCGATGCCAAGAAGTTATAGTTACGATCTGAGAACAAG
>JAIRUG010000013.1 GCA_031254535.1 Rickettsia sp. | reverse complement strand
TATTAATACTATATTTTTTACTAATCTCTGTAATTGCCATTTTGGCATTTACATCCTTTATTACTCTTGTTCTCAGATCGTAACTATAACTTCTTGGCATCGGATTTTACTATATTTTTTTTCTTTTTATTTATACTATATTTTCTTCCTCTTTTCGACATTTTCTTTGATTAAGCTATATCTTTTTTATTATCCATAAATGTAACTAGTCTTCTCCTCCTATTACGTCTTTTTATTTATATCTATACATGCTAATGCTTCGGTTGCAGATTTCCCCAATTCTTGCATTACTGCAATATATGGGAAAGGATTGTAACTAATTCTAGATACACCCAGATCAATAAAACCTTTTACTGCCGTTACATTCTGCACCATTATGTTAACAGGAATAGGTGACGATTCACATAATTGTTTTATAAAATTATGATTTGCTAAGCCTGGTGCAAAGAACCCATCGGCTCCAACTGCTGCATAAGCTTTGCTTCGTTCAATAGCTTCTTTTAAGTATTGCTCATTATGCTCAGATATATCTTTTTGAAAAAATATATCTATTCTAGCATTAATAAACATATTAGGCAATAATGATTCCTTTATAGTAGCTTTAATTGCTTTAATTCGGTTACATTGCTCTTCTATAGAGTACCTTACCTTTTCTTGTCCAATAATTTGATCTTCAAAATTTATACCAACTGCACCTGTTTCAACTATGAGACCAACATTTTTTGTTAACTCACTTAACTCTGATGCAAATCCTGATTCAAAATCAAAACTTACAGGTATTTTAACTTTTTCAATAATATTCTTTAAATTCTGCAAAGCTAATTTAAGGGGGAATTGCTCACCATCTTCATAACCATGAGATTTTGCTACCGCCCAGCTACTTGTAGCTAATGCTTTCGCCCCGGACTTCTCTATAGCTTGTGCTGATCCAACATCCCAAACATTATACAACACTAAAGGATTACCCTTTCTGTGAAGTGTTTTAAACAAACTATCTTCTATTTCTGTGAATTTTCTTTTCATACTATATTATCTCCTTCTGTTTGAGTTAGTTTTTTTCATTGTTGTTTTTTCCTTAATAATATATTTTTACTCAAAGCATAATTTTAATTATTAAAATCACGTTTTGAAGTAAATGCAAAAGTCAAAAGAACCTAGTGTTGTATGCATTGTAATCAATTTTTGTATACTGAATAATTAGTATATTTTATATTGCATTTTTTCAATCTCTTCTCTACTCTGCGTAAGGTACTAATTAATATAAATATGATTGCGTAAAAAAGATAATAGCTATATAGAATTACTATAGTGTATATTTATTTTGCTAGTTTTCACATAGCAATTAAATTTTAAAAGTTATATAAAAATATTTTAGGAGTGCATAAATGATAAAAAAAAAGAGATTAGACTTTCTGTATAAGGCAAAAATAGTTGAGGGATTTTTAGGAGAAACGAAGCCGAGCACCGCAGTGTACATAAACGTACATGAGGAGTGGAGACAAGTTTCGACGACAAAATCACCAACTAGATTGACTTATGCAGGAAGTCTATTAATTACTACTATAATAGGGCTGTTGTTATTAAGTTCAAATAGTATAGCAAATACTACACCACCTGTAACGTCAAATACCAGTAAAACTACTGTTAATAGCGATAATGAATTACAGAAAATTATTGATGAGTTCAGTTCTTATGCTGCAGGAATTTCAGCAGAATTGAGGGAAGAAATAAAAAAATATCGAATAGAAGTTGCTAAAATTAATGGTCATAAACGTGAGTTATATAAAAAAATCTCACAAGAAGCCCAAAACTATCTTGCTAAAGAACAGGAATATAAAAAAAGAATTTCATCTCTGAGAAAAAATTCAGCTGAAAATCAAGAAAATCCTAAATCTACTGACAAAAAATAATGCTTTATGAACAATTTCAGCAGAATATAGAAAAGCTAATTGGCAATAGACCTCAGATAAGGTCTATTGTCTTAGCTGTTTCTGGGGGGTCTGATTCCATAGCCCTTTTAATGTTAACACATAAATGGGTCAGCACTAATAGTATTAATAAAAATATTAATGTAGTTGTGATGTTAGTAGACCATCATTTGCGGAAACAATCTAGCCTGGAGCATGAGTATGTACGGGATTTAAGCCATAAATTGGGACATGAGTATCACCTACTTCACTTCGATCACCAAAATAATTTTTCTAATTTACAAGCAAGGGCAAGAGAAGGGCGTTATCAATTAATGACTGATTTATGTAGAAAATTAGATATATTGACAATTTTAACAGCCCATCACTTGGATGATTATATAGAGAATTATTGTCTGAGATTAGAAAAAAAAAGTAGTATATTTGGACTTAGTGGCAGCCATATTAATTGGTATAATAATGTTAAAATAGTGAGACCATTGTTTAACATACCAAAACAACGGTTAGTAACATATTTAGTTACCAATAATATAAAATGGTTTGAAGATGAATCGAATAAATCCAACAAATACCAACGAAATATTATTAGAAAAAAATTATCTCAGGCAGGAGAATATGTAAAAAATCAAATAATTTTTGAGCAATTTACAATTAACAAATTAGTAGAAGAAAAATTGCAACCTGAATTGATTGCTTGCATTGCAGAATCAGTAAAAATTTATCAATTCGGTTTTGCTACTATAAATTTATTAAAGGTTGCAGAATTTTCTAGTGAGATAACACTACAGTTAATCAGCTTTGTCCTTATCATTATTAGCGGTAAAAACCGCAGTAGTAGGTCAAGCGGGATAAACATGATAATGGTATTATTACAACAAAAAATGGACTTTACTAAAACACTACATGGTTGTGTGATAAAAAAAATTAGTAATAATCTAATAATTTACCGAGAATTTGGTAGGAATTTGCCGATGGATATTAAACTTAATAATGTAGATGTGTGGGATGGTAGATTCCGTTTTGCAGGAAGTCTTAAAAATAATTCAGACTATTTGATAAGTAATTTAACAATAACGGATTACAGTAAAATAAAGCAAGATTTAGATTTAACAATACTGAAAAATGCAAGTTTTAATAATCATATCGCTATTTTATTCACTCTACCAGTAGTCAAGATACTTGAAAAAGTTATAGCCATACCCCATATATCGTATTATAATGACGAGGGATTGAGTAAGGGGCTTAGTGTTTCTTTCTTTCCAAATTTTGTATCGCGTTTTACGCATTTCTGTTAGGTAAGTAGTAGATGAATAATCAAGGTAAGAATGTTCTAATTTGGGTATCGATTTTTGTTTTAATGGTACTTGCTTTTCATGTATTTCAAAATGATGGTCTCATTGGCGGAAAAAGTAATATCGCTTTTTCAGATTTTTTAAGTAGAATTGATGAAAAATCAATTAGTACTGTTAAAATTCAAGGCAGAATAATCGATGGGACTTTAAGTGATGGGTCTTCTTTTTCAACTTATGCTGCTGACTATCCAGATCTAATAAACCGTTTAAGTAGCAATGAAGTTCATATTGAAGTAATACCACCTGATACCAAAATGAACTTGTTGTTTAGCATATTCATTTCGTGGTTTCCAATGATTTTGTTGATAGGTGGCTGGGTATTTTTCATGCGTCAAATGCAAGGTGGTGGAAAAGCTATGGGTTTTGGTAAATCTAAAGCCAAGCTAGTTTCAGATAAAGGACCGAAAGTTACTTTTAAAGATGTTGCTGGTATTGATGAAGCTAAAGAAGAATTAACTGAGATTGTTGATTTTCTTAGAGATCCAAGCAAATTCCAAAAACTTGGTGGTAAAATCCCCAAAGGCTGTTTACTGATAGGATCACCTGGAACAGGTAAAACACTTTTGGCAAAAGCTATAGCTGGTGAAGCAAATGTCCCATTCTTTAGTATTTCCGGTTCCGATTTTGTTGAAATGTTTGTTGGTATTGGTGCAAGCCGTGTGCGTGATATGTTCGAACAAGGTAAGCGTAATGCACCTTGTATAATCTTTATTGATGAAATAGATGCTGTCGGTCGTCATAGGGGCATTGGTATGGGAGGTGGTAACGATGAACGTGAACAAACACTAAATCAAATGCTAGTAGAAATGGATGGATTTGAGGATAATGAAGGAGTAGTTATTATTGCGGCAACTAACAGACCTGATGTACTTGATACCGCCTTATTAAGGCCTGGAAGATTTGACCGTCAAATTAATATACCACATCCAGATATTAATGGTAGAGACCAAATTTTACAAGTACATTTGAAGAAAATAAAATGTGCTAAAAATGTTGATCCTAAAGTAATAGCAAGAGGGACTACCAGGTTCTCGGGAGCTGAACTTGCTAATCTTGTTAATGAATCGGCATTAATTGCTGCTCGTAAAGGACAGAAAGAAGTCAACATGGCTGATTTAGAAGAAGCAAGGGATAAGGTACTAATGGGCGTGGAAAGACGTTCTATGATTATGTCAGATAAAGAAAAATGGCTTACCGCCTATCATGAGGGAGGGCATGCTTTAGTTGGACTTTATTGCCCAGCCTCTGCTCCTATCCATAAAGCAACTATTATTCCAAGAGGTAGAGCCCTTGGTATGGTTCAGCGTTTACCAGAAGATGATCGTCTATCTGAAACCCGTGAAGAAATGGAAGCTAGTGTAGCTATTTTCATGGCTGGTAGAGTAGCAGAAGAGCTTATTTTTGGTAGGGATAAAGTTACTTCTGGTGCTTTTTCGGACATTAAAGCTGCAACTCAAATAGCTAGAGCTATGGTAACGAATTGGGGGCTAAGTGACGTCATAGGACCAGTATATCACGGTTCAAGTAATGAAGATCGATATTCTAGCGGTGGAAATGCTGGACATAGTTCTGTACATACCGCAGAGTTAATTGATGCAGAGGTTAAAAAAATTATTGAACAAGGCTATAATTTTGCAAAAAATATACTAACTGATCATATTGATGAGCTCCATCTATTAGCCAAAATATTAATTGAGCATGAAACATTGTCAGGTCAGCAGATTAAAAATTTGCTTAGTGGTAGATCGATGAATTCAGAAGAGGCAAATTTATTCCCAGCAAAAAATGATGATAATGGTACTATAAAAATTAAGAAACCAAATCAAAGAAATAAAAAACTTGTAAATAGGGCATAGACATGGCAGAATTTAGATTACCGCCTAATTCTAAAGTCTGTAAAGGTAAGGTACATAAGTATTCTGGGGAAGCAGGTAAGCTACGTAACATTAGGATATATAGATACGACCCAGATTCTGAGGAAAACCCTAGAATTGATGTTTATGAGTTAGATCTAGGAAAAACAGGTCTAATGGTTCTAGATGCCTTAATTAAAATAAAAAATGAAATAGATTCTACTTTGACTTTTAGACGTTCTTGTCGTGAAGGAATTTGTGGTAGTTGTGCAATGAATATAGATGGAACTAATACACTTGCCTGCATTAAGGCTATTGAAGAAATTTGTGGTGATATCAAGATATATCCCCTACCACATATGAAGGTAGTAAAAGATTTAGTACCAGATATGTCACATTTCTATGCTCAATATGAATCGATAGAACCTTGGCTAAAAACTGATAATCCTCCTCCTTCCAATAGTGAAAGATTGCAGTCTATTAAGGATAGAGAAAAATTAGATGGGTTATATGAATGTATATTATGTGCCTGTTGCTCCACTGCCTGCCCAAGCTATTGGTGGAATGGTGATAAATATTTAGGACCTGCGATTTTACTGCAAGCTTATCGGTGGATTGTTGATTCTAGGGATGAATATACAGGAGAGCGTTTAGATGATTTGGAAGATCCGTTTAAACTATATCGTTGCCATACAATTATGAACTGTACCAAGACTTGTCCGAAAGGTTTAAATCCAGCTAAAGCTATTGCAGAGATAAAAAAGCAAATAATAGAACGTCATGGTGTGTAAACTTACTATTACCCACAAATATTTTGTTAAGGGTATAACTAGCATTACTCCGTCTATTAGCGAGGAGGTGTGAAGCTAGAGCGAAGCAATCCATTTCACCCACTCTCTTGGATTGCTTCGTCGCTACTAAAGTAGTTCCTCGCAATGACGTTTGGGTTGCATATATGTCTATTAGCGAGACCACGCAAGTAGGTCGTGGGCAATGAGCTACGCCTTCTCACAATGACATTTGGGTTGCGTAATGTCTATTAGCGAGACCGCGTAGTGGTTGTAGCAATCCACATTCATTAGACTGCTTCGTTATAGCTTAACCAGATAATATGGCGACATCAGCTAATGCTGCCCAAACTGCCTGAAAGAAATCAGAAAAATTACCAGCAGTTTTCCTGCTCTGCTGCTTAATTTTAAACCAGTAATGCTCTATTGGGTTCAAATCTGGTGGATATGTTGGTAAAAAAAGAATCTTACAGCCCACTGACTCTATTAAATCTTTTACTTTCTTTGTATGATGGAAATTGATATTATCCATTACTACTAATTGACCAACTCGCAATTCCTTA
>JAIRUG010000108.1 GCA_031254535.1 Rickettsia sp. | reverse complement strand
ATGACGTTCCTTCAACTTTTCTCTTTGTTCTTCTGTTAATACATTCTTACTCATAATGTCATATACTCTATAATATCTCTCCTATCTTTGCAACCCTTCATTTATGAGTAGTATACCAGCATGGATTATCATATAAAACCAAGAACATGAGAATAGATTTTTTTAATATTACAGAAAAAAATAATGTTAAAGCTTGTCCGCAAACTAAGCAATGGAAGTAAATATCCTACAAAGAAGTAATAGACAATTGCTCTTAAATCAGCAATTGTTGCTTTACGGTGGGTAGGGTTTTGATTCATTTTGTCCTAGTTCGTTTGATTAGTCTCAATTTGCTTCAATAACTTCTCAACTTTATCGGCATTATCAAATCCGTGATCATAATGAAAACGAATTTCTGGTGAATATTTTAAATTAATTTTAGCAGTTATAAAGTTTCTTATAGCATATTTCGAATTATTTAAAGATTTAGTAAGTTGTATTTCATTAAAAACCGTATTAAACGGCAAAAAATAACAATCTGCTACTTTTAAATCAGCAGTAACTAAGACTTTGGTAATAGTTATTGGACAATTAATCAGCCGTTCATCTAACATCTTACCACGTCTTAGTACTTCCACTAATGCTTCATTTATTAATGATGCAACTTTTTTTTGTCTTGATGACTTGTCTCTATCAGAAATTTTTTGCATTTACAATAACTGTTTTTTTTCTTCAATAATTTCAAAAACTTCTACGATATCGGATTGTTCGATATTCTCATAATTTTCAAAAGCGATACCACATTCAAAGCCTTCTTGAACTTCTTTGACATCATCCTTAAAACGTTTGAGAGTTTTAAGTTTTCCCTCATGAATAACAATATTATCTCGTAACAAGCGAGCCCTAGCACCTCTTTTAATAGTACCCTTGGTAACATAACTGCCTGCAATCTTACCAACTTTTGAGACAGTAAATATTTGTCGGATCTCGGCTGTACCAATATATTGTTCACGAATAATTGGTGAAAGCATCCCGCTGACTATTGATTTAATATCGTCTAGTAAATTATAGATAAGAGAGTAATATCTAATATCCACTTTTTCTCTTTCTGCCAGAATCAAAGCATTATTATTAGTTCTAACGTTAAAACCAATAATAATAGCATTTGATGCTTTAGCTAAGGTAACATCTGACTCCAATATTCCACCTACTGCGTGATGTAAAATTCTTACACGAACTTCATCATCTGGCAGCTTTAATAGACTAGTAACGATTGCTTCAATCGAACCTTGCACATCGCCTTTAATAATTATCGGTAGCTCTTTTATCATACCAATGTTGCCAGAGGCTTTTAGGAATAATTCTTCTAAGCTTGACCTTTTGGTAACAGAAATTTTCTTTTCTTTTGCCAGGCGTTCACGATATTCTACAATATCCCTAGCCTGTTTTTCATTCTGCACCACATTAAACTGATCTCCTGCACGCGGGGCTTCATTTAAACCATAAATCTCTACTGGTAAAGTTGGTTCTGCTTCGGTGATATCCAGCCCTTTATCATTATTCATTCTCTTGATTCTACCATACTTTGTTCCGGCAACTACTATGTCTCCAATTCTTAGAATACCGCGTTGTACCAATATAGTAGCCACAGCTCCTTTACCTTTATCAACTTTTGCCTCTATGACCACACCAGCAGTGAGTCCGCTAAAGTTAGCTTTAAGATCCTGCATTTCTGCCACCAATAATATAGCATCTTCTAACTTATCTAAATTAGTTTTTTTCAAAGCTGAAACCGGTACAATTATAATATCGCCACCCAACTCTTCACTAACTAAATCGTAAATTAACAGGTCATTCTTAATTCGATCAAGATTAATATCCGGTTTATCGATCTTATTTATTGCCACAATTATAGGAACATTTGCTGCCTTAGCGTGATTAATTGCTTCAATCGTTTGCGGTTTTATTCCATCATCTGCAGCAACCACTATGACTACTATATCAGTTACCTTAGCACCTCTAGTTCTCATCTCTGAAAACGCCTCATGTCCCGGAGTGTCAATGAAAGTAATAGCTTTACCATCAGCCAATGTTATCCGATAAGCACCAATATGTTGAGTGATACCACCTGCTTCCTGACTTGCTAAATCAGTTGATTTTAAAGCATCAAGTAACGAAGTTTTACCATGATCGACATGTCCCATAATCGTTACAATAGGAGCTCTATGCTTTAAATCTTCTTCTCTATCAGCTTCACTAATCAGTATATTCTCAACATCGGATTCTTGAACCCTTTTTACTGTATGCCCTAAGATCGTAGCAACGAGCTCTGCTGTATCTGTGTCAATCGTTTGGCTGGTCGTAGCCATGATGCCAAGCTTCATCAATTCTTTTATAACATCCGTTGCTCGCTCAGACATTCTATTGGCTAGATCTCCCACAGAAATAACTTCAGGAATAATAACTTCTCTATATACTTTGTCTGGTGTTTGTTGATAAGCTTTACGTTTTTCTTTTTCTCTTGCTCTTTTTATTGAGGCAAGGCTTCTAGTTTTACCAGCATTATCACTTTCATCTGCATCAAGCATATTGAAAATATCTGCCTTTTTTAATTTTTTAGGTTCCTCAATTTTAACCTTTGGAACTGTTATTTTATTGTCACCAGCCTTATCTGTTGAAGAAATATTTTCAACTGTAATACCAAAATGGCTCTGAAAACCAATCACTGGTGATCTAACAAAGGATTTTGATTGACTTCTATCCTGCGAAGATGGAATTGTAGGAAGTACCTCAAAATCATCTTCGATATCTTGTGAATCATCCTGGGTATTTTCTGGGGTACCTTCTAAATAGTCTTGTGATACAGATTGATTGATAATTGCAAGTTTACTAAGAGTACTAATCTTATTATCAATACTCTTAGATTTTGCATCTTCTGCTGCTTTTTTTAAAATAGTTAGGCGTCTATTAAATTCTTCCCCAGCAGCAGATTCTCCACTCTGAGCAGTAGAACCACTAGACCAAAGTTTGTTAAAAGACAAAGTACCAGTTGGAGTGTTACTCTTCCTAACTTCTACAATAGTTTTTGCAGAACTAACAAAACCTCTAGTAACATTAGTAGGTTGAGAGGGCTTGTTAAGCGAGAGTTTTGAGCCACCAAGTGTTAATTTCTTTGGTTTAGGTTCTTGGTCATACGTCATAAATATTAAACCTTTAAATAGCAATTATATATGCTAAAGTTTTGTAAATAATTTTGCTATCTGCTACCTAAATTAATGGTTAGCAGATAGTTAGTATACTCTTCTGATTTAAAGAATTATTTTTTGAAAATATAAGGGATTCGCATACTCACGTATCTCATGTACACTGCGTATGCTCAGCCTCATTTTCAAACCCAATTCTCCAAATCATTTGGTATATACTAGAATGTTCTTGCGGATTGATTCCACAAAATTTTAGGGTATATTCGCCTGTTCACATATAGCTAACCCGATTAGTGTTTATCCATACAAACTAACACTATTAGCGAGGAGCTACTTTAGTGGCATTGATGCAATCCAAGGAATTGAATAGAAATGGGTTGCTTCGCTCTAGCTTCACGCCTCCTCGCAATGACGATTGAGGCTTACAACGCCCCCCAATGTCATTGCGAGAAGCCACTTTAGTGGCACGAAGCAATCCAAACAAGTGACCAGAAATGGATTGCTTCGTCGGCTACACCTCCTCGCAATGACACCAGCTTATTTTCCCTATGACTTTTAAATGCCATGAGTAAGGTGAATTATTCATTCTCGCTAGTACGAGCCGTACGAATTAGTAATTCTATATCGTTGTCTAGCATGCTACAATTAGGCACTAATGATTTAAACTCATTAACTGTTAACTCTCCCAAATCTTCTATAGTCTTTATACCGTATTCAGCTAATTTTAATATGAATTCCGGTTGTAAATCCAATACATCAATTAATTCTTGTTCAACACCTAAATCCTCAAGCTTAATAATAATTTTTTCATTCTTAGCATTTACATAATTTATTGCTCGTTCCCTTATTTCAGTTGCTAATTCTTCTTCAAACCCTTCAATATTCATTAAAGTTTCAATCTTACTAGAAGCCAACTGTTCTAAAGAAGTAAAACCTTGAGCAGATAACAGTTGTGCTATCACTTCTTCAACATCCAACGATTCCATAAATAATTCAGTAGCAGAACAAAACTCATCATTTCTTCGTTTGAATTCTTGCTCTTCTGTCATTATATTAATATTCCAACCAGTAAGCCTAGATGCTAAACGAACATTTTGACCTCTTCTACCGATTGCAAGACTCAAATTATCTTGAGATACGACAACATCAACTATATTTTTATCTTCATCGATGACAATTTTTACAATTTCTGCAGGAGCTAGTGCATTCATAATAAATTGAGCAATATTATTGTTCCATAATATTATATCTATCTTTTCACCATTAAGCTCATTAGTAATAGCTCTAATCCTATTACCTTTAATTCCTACACATGAACCTATAGGATCAATGCTGGAGTCAGAAGCAAAGACTGCAACTTTTGCCTTTGATCCAGGATCACGGGCTATAGCTCGTAGCTCAATTATATTATCATAAATTTCTGGTATCTCTAATTCAAGCAATTTTATTAGCATTTGGTCATCGCTTCTAGATAGAAAAATTTGTGGACCTTTAGACACCAATCTTACATCTTGTACATACGCTTTAATACGGTCATTAACTTTAAAGTTTTCTCCTCTAATTAGCTGATCCTTTTTAATTATTGCCTCAGCACGACCAAGATCAACTATGATATTATTAAACTCTATTCTCTTAACAATGCCGTTTAAAATCTCGCCTTTCTTATCTTTAAAATCTTCATATTGTTTTTCTCTTTCCGTTTCACCAACACGTTGTATTATTATTTGCTTAGCTGTTTGAGCTGCAACACGCCCAAGATCAATAGGTGGTAAGGGTTCATAAATCTCATCGCCAATTTTAGCATCGGCTTTCTTTTCAACAGCATCATTTAAAGAAATTTGAGTAAAATGATTCTCTACATCATCTACTACATCAAGGACTCTAAAAAGATTAATATTGCCATTTTTTCTATTAATCTCAGCTTTTATATTATGTTCATTGCCATATTTTTTGCGTCCTGCAGCCTGTACAGCCTGTTCTATTGCTGAAAGCAAGGCTTCTTTAGGAAGGTTCTTCTCTCTAGCCACAGATTCTATGATTTGTAGAATTTCTATGTTACCAATATTAACCATAAATTTACTACCTTTTAAGATTTTTTATTCATTAAATTTCTGAACATTTCATCTGTCAATATCAAAGAAGCTTTTTTTATCATATCAAATGAAAATACTATATCTTTACCATTATTATTCAGATAAATTTTGTTATCTTCTGCTTTAACTATTTTTCCCTGATATCGAGTTTGACCATTTAGTAATTCTTTTAATTTTATGGTAGCTTCTCTACCGAGAAATCTAGTATAATCTTCAAATTTTATTAATGGACGTTCGATACCTGCTGAACAAACTTCTAAAAAATATTTATCACTAATTATATCTTCAACATCTAAGAGTGCCGAGATATTTCTACTAACATTACGACAATCTATTATATTAACCTTCTTGCCATCCAATCTATCTATTAACACTTCAAGTACTTTATGGCTTGAACCTTTTAAAGTTACTTTTACTAAATCAAAACCTAGATCTTTCAGAGTATCCTGGATAGCATGAATAATTTGTTGCTCTATAGTTTGCATTACAACATAAAAATATTTAAAGACTTTAATAAAAAAGGTGGGTTAAACCCACCTTTGCTCTTCACAACAACTTCAACCCATTAAACTAAACTACAATATTTTTATGATATTAGCAACAATTAAAAATTATCATTACAATCAGGGCAGTTTAAAAGTCATGAAAAAAGCAGCTTAGTAAAGTCCTTACGTCATTGCGAGCAAACGTATGTGAGCGTGGCAATCCATTTCTAGCCATTTTCTTGGATTGCTTCGTCGGCTACGCCTTCTCGCTAATAGACGTTGGTTGTTTTCCCATGACTTTTAACTACCCTGCATTACAATGGTAATTTTGCCATTATAACTAATATTAGTTTGTGTAGAATTGCAGCTATTTGTCGGTTCTTGGTTACAATATGATTTATCTTATGCTATAATACTTTAATTGTGAAATTGGTCTGTTATGTTTATGATTAGGCAAATGATAATTATGAATAAATTAAATACAAGGTATTACAATGAAAATGAAAAAATTAATAATGTTACTATGTTTCTCTTGCTTCTCAAGCATAGCATTCGCTAGTAGTTGTGCTACTCCATCTGATGCTGCTGCCTCAGATACGGAAATAAAATTAGAAGGTTTTTTTGGTTTCCAAGCTGGTTATAGAAGCCAAGGGAAATTGTCAGGGACGAGCAAAAATGTTACTGATAATAGGAAAAATCTTGCATTTTATACTGAAGCTGCTTTTATGGCTACTGTCAAGCAAGAATTGAATGATATGACAGCTGGAGCTAAAATAGTTTTACTAACAACAACTAAACCAAAACTTTCTCCATCTTACAATGGTTCTCATATTTTCTTAGAAACAGAGTACGGTAAAGTGGCGTTAGGGTCTCCTCACGATGCTGCTTCTAACATGAGTGTTACTGCTAGTAGCATTGCTGCGGCAGCGGGTGGTTTTGGTTGGACTAAGTTTGCAGTACTAGATGATAACAATATGAAGTATGACGGTCAGAAGCCAAGCTTTGATACCGTTCCCGGTACTTTTCAGCTAAGTTCGTTCGCCAACAGCTTTGATGACGTAAGTAGCAAAACAGAGGCATCTAGAAAAGTTTCTTACTATACACCGGAAATGCAAGGCTTTCAGTTTGGTATTTCTTATATTCCTGATTCAGCAAATACTGGTGGTAATCGCAATCTAAAGAATTTAGACGATAATGGTTTGAGTAAATTAGGTGTTGGTGTAACTAAAGTAAAAATACCAGGTATAAATGGTGATAAAGATAATGAGGTGGTTATAAATCAGAATGTCAAAGATGCGGTTTCTGCTGGTATATCTTATAAGTATGAAATTATAGATGATGTATCAATAAAAATGGCTATTACAGGAGAGTATGGTAAATCAGCTGGTAATGTTATAGTATTAGGTCCCGATAATAAGATATTATCTAGAAATAAGCTATCAAATCTAGCCGCTTACAATTTAGGGGCAGTCTTTACTTATGGTAATATGTCCTATGCAGCTTCTTATGGTAGTTTAGGTAAAAGTTTAACTTCAAAAACTTACCATAAAGTTGGTCGTAACACGCACTATTATAGTGGGGCAATTGCTTATGGGCAGGGTCCTATGAAAACAAGTGTTTCCTATTTTAGATCGCTGAGGTATAAAAATACTGTCGATGCAGTAAGTCTTGGTACTCAGTATTTAGTAACACCAGGGTTGTTGCCTTATGCTGAAATATCTTATTTCCAAGCTAAAGGTCGACCAGTCTATTGTGTTAAAGCTCATAAAAGAAAGACTAGCAGTGCTGTTGCTCTTATTGGTGCAAGGTTTGGATTCTAACTTTGATTATGATGTCATTATGGAACGATGCAGATCAAGGCAACCAATAGCGGTTAGCGGTTGGAAAAGAATGCATATAATTGGAGCAATTAATGATTTAAAGAATTGGAACGTAAAACAAGAGGTGAGTGTGCTAGGTGTATACTCAAATAATTTGGAGAATTGGATTTAAAAATGAGGGGCGAGCCTACGGCAGCGTACATGAGGTACGTGAGTATGCGAGTCCCTGATATTTTCAAAAAACAATTCTTCAAAGCAGAAAATATATATGGATAACCTAAATACTTTGCTTATTCGTCCAAGTTGTAAATTCAGATATGCTAAAGACACCTTTTAAGTTTCCATAAACTTGATTTTTCAACCATTGTAAAGCACTTTTTTGTAACCATCTCCATCTATAACGATAATAACATCATAAATACTTTGTTTTTTAATATTTAATTATATATAGCTTAATCAAAGAAAATGGCGACAAGAGGAAGAAAATATAGTATAAATATAGAGAGAAAAAATATAGTAAAATCCGATGCCAAGAAGTTATAGTTACGATCTGAGAACAA
>JAIRUG010000026.1 GCA_031254535.1 Rickettsia sp. | reverse complement strand
CGTTAACTAACTGATTTAGACTTACCATTGTCATTTGATTCGAAAACATTCTACAACTCTCTTTTTTTCTTTTTTTTCATTATACCATACCTATTTCTTCTTTCAACAGTCCCATTATGCAAATGAAAACCTGTGAAAGGACACCAAAACTGGGGCCAAGTTTATTTGGCCTCGCCGCATTACTCGCATTAATTTTGTATCGAGTATAATAAGCCCACAACCTAAATATAGTGAATTAACCTGAATTAGTGCCGAATAAGCACTTATTGCAGTTAGTAAGCCGCACTTTGTGTATGCTAATCGCGTCGTTGTCAATTTAAGTTAATTGACTATATATGCATCCCAAGCGTTTATTGGTGAAGAGTGGCAATGCAACAACGAAACAATCGCATTGCATAAGTTTACTCTCACGGATAAGGATTATTTTTCAGCCAATTTGCCAAATTAGGGCAAAGAACGTTGCCGCAATCAGGGACAAGTAATGTATAATAACGGCTTATCTCAAAGCCCAACTTCAGAGCTGTATGTAATGAGGCTCTATTATCAACGTTACAGCTCCATTTAGGAGTTATTTTTGTATTGAAACACTGTGTAATTAAATGAGATACAATTTGTGCACCGTATCCTTTACCACGATAATCAGGATGGGTGATAGTACATATTTCAGCGTAATTGCCACCAATACTAGCGTAAACTTCACTCACAACTTGCAAACCAAGGCATAACACATATCCGGTACCATACATTAAAAAATTTTTATCTGAACCATATAGCTGAGATTGTTCTTTGTACCGAAAGCATTTTTTAAAGATATCCAACGTCTTAATTGGTTCAATATCTACATATTGTTTTGGCACTCCAGTGTCTTTTAGATTTTTGAGTGAAAGTTCAGTGCGTAAGTGAAAATTCCACCCGAGTCGTAAAAACAAAGGATGATATTTGGGGTGGCAGTAAACCATTGGAAACTTTAAATTACCAACAAGGGGGATCGTATCCTTAATCGCCTCATCTGTTAATAATCCTGCAATAAAGACAAATGGATTGGGGCAGTTTTCCATAATTAATATAGCTCCACCTGATAGCTCAAATATTTTTCCAGATTGGTTTTTCTCTATAATTTCCCAAAGTACACCTTAATTTGGAAATTCTTTTAACTCTGATGTTAAGTTAAGATTGTTGATATTCTTAATTTCTTGAATCATTTTCGACCAATATCAAATATTCTATATAATATGTTAAAGTTGTTTCCTAACCGTCTTGAGTAAGTTAAGCCAAGCCATCCAATCACGTTTGCCTAAATCTTCTTCGAATGATAATAAGTCTTGCACTGATTTCTTACAAGTTTCTTGAGATGGTATGATTAACTCCTGATTTGTTGAACATGCTAAACATTGAGTTTTACATGCTTGTTCTAAATGATAAGTATAAAACATGGCTTCATGTATTGTCCTACCACAGGCTAATATTCCGTGATTACGTAGAAACATAACATAATTTTGTCCAAGATCGTCAAGTATTTTATTAGTTTGATTAGACGTAAGTATAAGAGAGCTATATTCATGATAAGATAGTTTTTCATAAAAATGCAGTGCCCACTGACTTATTGGCATCAATCCCACTCGCATGGATGATACAGCAACAGTTGCAGGAGTATGCAGATGAAAGATAGATAAAATATCTGCTCTCGTTTTGTAGATATTACCGTGAGTGACGTAGCCGGTTTCACTGTAACTATATTCGCTACCCTCTAGAACTGTTCCATCCAAACTAACTTGCAGTAAATTATCACTAATTACTTCCTTAAATCGTAAACCAAAAGGATAAATATAGTAAAAATCAGCCCCTTTAGGTCTTGCAGATAGATGGGTATATGTATGATCATCTAAGCCCAAAATTGCAAGAATTTGGTAGGCAGAAGCTAAATTGGATTTGATCTCTAAAGTCATTGTTATATCGAATTTTGGTTAGTTACTATTTTGAAATATTTTTAATTTGAGCTCAGGTATCACTGCAAGCAAATGATCAAAAATATCTGATTGGATGTCTTCAAATACACCCTTCCTTATTTCATGAGTAAAGACATATAACTCTATTGGCAAACCATTAGGGGTTGGAGTCAGCTGACGCACCAGAAAGGTAAAATCTTTTTGATATATCATCGGGTGATTTTTCAAATATTCTTTTATATATAGCCTAAATATCTTGATATTTGTTACATAGTCATCTAGCTGTTCCAAAGCCACTTTATCTATTATTTCCTTTGCCAAATATGGTGATTTTTTTAATTCTTGCATAAATGCTACAGTTGAAACCAATATAATACTGTTTATGTCAACACAGATTGTCCCCTGAATCTTTTTTGCCATTGAGTCAGTTATACCACGCAAATTCACTACATTAGTTATTAAAAGACTAGATGTGGGGATTGTCGAAATAGTTTGATCACTATTCCTAATTTTCACTAATGTAATAGTAATTTCCTCTACGGTACCTTCAACATTATACTGACTAATACTAACAGAATCACCAATTCGTATTATATCCTGCGAAATGAGTTGTAAGCTTGCTAACAAAGCTACAGCAATATCCTTAAATAGAAAGGTTAACAACGCGGCTGCTGCTCCTAAGCTAGTAAAAAGTACACTAGGGGAGATATTCAGAATACTGGAAATAATTATAATGGTAGCAATAGAGATAATAAATATCTTTAATATTTGAGTGTATAAACTTAAATAGGATTGGATAGAAACTGTCAGTTTGTTCCGATAAATATCTGCAGAAGCATAGGTAAGAGCTAGGATTAGCATTGTAACAAAACATCCTGTATAGAGTATTATCACAATATTCTTGATACTAATTATCCAATATGAAGTAGGAAATGCATGTAAGATATTGTTCCAAAATATAAAGTATAAACTTAGCAATGTATGTAATAAATAGGTGTATATAGAATATTTTTCAAATATTTTCTCATAATCAGGATTCCACTTATCAATATAGCTTTTTATCATTGAAAATATTATTGTCTTAATAAAAATAATCAGTGGAATGATTGAAACTATCATAATTATTAACATTAAGATTTCTTGATTGCATTTATGATAAAGATCCAATAAATATTGTACTGTCATATAAACTAACCTTTCTGATGGTTATTACGTTAACGATAGATAACATTAATTCGGGATAAGAATAATTATTTTTCTACCCAATTTGTATAGTATACAACAATTATAATGTGCACTAAGTGTTATTATGAATATTTTATAAAAAATATTTACTCATCTTATGCATACCCCATGGCAATTTAAAAGTTGCAGACAAGTATAAGACGTCTATTAACTAACGAACGTATATGAGTGAACGTGGCAATGAAGCTTGTCATCTGGATTGCTTCGTCGGCTCACGCCTCCTCGCAATGACACTTAAGGCGCATACACCGTCATTGCGAGACCATGTAATGGTCGAAGCAACCCATTTTTAATCCAGAATTCGGTTAGCTATATGTTGACAATTTAGTTAATATTTTTCTCTGACTACTTGCAATCGGTAAAGCCTATATATAATAATCGTATGATCTTTCCAAATATCAATCCTGTTATTTTTTCTATTGGACCATTTACCGTTTATTGGTACTCCATGGCTTATGTTGGGGGTATACTATTTGGGTGGTTCTACGCCTATAAAATTATAAAAAAATTCAAAGTTGGTGTTACCGCGGGAAACTTAGAGAATTTTGTTACTTGGGCTATTCTTGGTGTCGTAATAGGTGGTAGATTAGGTTATGTGTTACTATATAATCCGATTAAATATTTTTCTAATCCTATTCTCATTTTAAAGACTTATGAAGGCGGTATGTCATTTCATGGTGGCATAATTGGTGTAATTCTGTCTAGTTATTTTTTTTGCCACAAATATAAAATTAACTTTTTGCTTTTCGGTGATATATTAGCGATAGTTACTCCTATCGGTTTATTTTTAGGTAGAATTGCCAATTTTATTAATGGTGAATTATATGGCAGAGTAACTAAAATGCCCTGGGGAATGATTTTTCCAAATAGTGACCTACAAATAAGACATCCTTGCCAACTCTATGAGGCATTTTTTGAAGGAATTATATTATTTTTAATTCTAGCTTATACCACCTTTAAATACAGAAGCATACATATCCAAGGTTTGAATTCTGCTATATTTTTAATATTCTATTCGGTATTTCGAATTATTATAGAAATGTTTCGTGAGCCAGATTCTCACATAGGCTTTATTTTTAATAATTTAACTATAGGGCAAATATTATCATTACCTATGATAATATTAGGAATTTATTTAATAATACGAATTAGATGCCAATCGACTCCAGAATAAGAAAACTTATTGAGCAAAATGGTAGTATTAAGCTTGATGAAATGATGCTCCAAGTAACGTCTGTAACCCCTTTTTCCTATTATCAAAAACAAGATAAGTTAGGTTGCTTAGGAGATTTTACAACAGCTCCAGAAGTTTCTCAGCTTTTTGGTGAAATGATAGCTTTATGGGTTATTGATCAATGGTATAAAATGGGCTGTCCTCGGAAAACTAATTTAGTTGAGCTAGGTCCAGGGCAGGGGGTATTAATGCGGGATTTGCTCAATGTTGCTAAATTAGTTCCAGAATTCTACCAATCTCTCTCAATAGAATTAATCGACATTAATCGTCATTTTATCAAGAAGCAAAAAATAAACCTAAAGTTGACGGGTTTACCTATCAAACACCATACAGCAATACAATATATATCTAAAATTCCTTCTATTATAATAGCTAACGAATTTTTTGATGCTATGCCAATTAAGCAATATATTAAAACCAAAGAGCTTTGGTACGAGTTAACACTTATTATTGACCCAGCTGATGGTAAAATTAAATTCGATAAGATAGAAGTTAGTAAGAACTTGCAGCGTTATCTACTGCAAGAACACTCAAACGCACGTGATGGAGCAGTAATAGAAGAATCACCTAAATCATTAGAAATCATAAAATTTATTAGCAAGCATATAATGAAATCTGGTGGGGTTAGCTTAGTTATCGATTATGGTTATGATATAGATCCAATAAAAAGGATGCGTAACCAATATAATCCTACTTTACAAGCAATAAAAAATCATAAATATTACCCACTGCTTGAAACTTTAGGAGAAGCTGATTTATCAGCACATGTTGACTTTTATGCCCTAAAAACAGTAGGCAGAAATATAGGAGTAAATGTGTATGGATCAATAACTCAACGTGATTTTTTAATTAATAATGGTATATTATTACGAAGTCAAATTTTACAAAGTAAATTACCTACTATAGAGGCAAATATAATCGCAAAACAAGTTGATAGGCTAATTTCTCCCAATAAAATGGGAGTATTGTTTAAAGTATTGAGCTTTGTGCAGAAGTAAGGTATAGTTTATTATATGGTTCTAATTTGACGTTGTTCCCAATTCTTGAAAGTAGAAAAGTATACGTCACTATATATATAATTAGTATTATACTAACCCGATCAGTGTTTATCCATACAAACTAACGTCATTGCGAGACCACGTAGTGGTCGTGGCAATGAAGCTTATAATATGGATTGCTTAGTCGTGTTCACACACTCCTCGCAATGACGATTGGGACACATATACGTCATTGCGAGACCATGTAATGGTCGAAGCAATCCAAGAAAGTGATTAGAAATAGATTGCTTCGTCGGCTACACCTTCTCGCAATGATGTTTGAGGCTTACAACGCCCCCACAAATGTCATTGCGAGACCACGCAAGTAGGCGTGGCAATCCACTATTCATTAGATTAGATTGCTTCGTCAGCTACGCCTCCTCGCAATGACATTTGAGGCTTACGGCTATTTTCCCTATGACTTCTAAATGCCATACGTAAGGTGAAATGCTAATAGGGTGCTATAGTTACAAATTGATATCAGGATGCAACTTAATTTTGTTTTTATAATCTTTCTCAAAACATTTTGCCATAAAATATGCTAATATTGCAAATAACATAAGATATATGATTGGGAATAATTGAAAATTTAGGTATCTCATTAGTATCAAACAGACAGAATTAGCTGTACCAGACATCAACATTGACCCAATATTATGACCAAGACTTACTGCACGATAACGATCATTGACAGCAAAAGCTTTTGCCATGATACCATGAGAAAGAGCATTGAAAGGAGCAACAAAACATGCTAGCATTAAACAAGAACCTAAAGCTAAATTAACCATCTGATAGTTAACGGATATAATAAATAATAGACTAGATACAATAGTACCAAATAAGCTAAACTTAAATACTAACATTTGACTAAGTCGGTCTGCAAATAAGCCAGCAATAGGCATAAGAATGGCAAAACATATGGTTATTAAAACTGAAAATGTACTAATAATGAAACTAGTCTGCGGTAGGACCAAAGGCAAATATTGTTTCATAAACATAATGGATATTTGATAAGTTGCACCAAATCCACCAGCAAGAAACACTGCCATCAAAATAACTCGCCACTGTTTCTTAATTAAAATAGCCAAACTTTGTGTCTTCGTTCTACTGTCTTGATTCTTTTTAAATTCAGGTGTTTCATCAAGTTTTTGGCGAAAATATAAGACGATTAAAGTTAAAGGTAAACTAAGTAAAAAAGGAATACGCCAACTCCAATCTGGAAAAATATGGGCATTAAAAAAATTGCTTGCCCCATTTCCTAGTAATAAACCTATAACCCCAGTACAACGAGTTATTGCTGAAGCTGTATATCGGTATTTCTCCCCTAAATGCTCGATAACGTAAATAGCCGCTCCATCATATTCTCCACCTATAAAAAAACCTTGCATAAAGCGACACAAAGCCAAAACTATTGCACCCCACACACCAATAGATGAATATTCTGGTAGGAAGCCTATAACCATCGTAGGTATTCCAATACCTATGATGGTTATACTTAATGCAGTTTTACGTCCATACAAGTCTCCGATACGACCAAAAATCAATGACCCCATAGGTTTTGATAAATATGCTATCGCATAAATAGCAAAAACATTTATTAGACTAGTTATATAATCAGCATTCGGGAAAAATTTGACGGCAATAATTCCTGCGGAAAAACCATACAAACCATAATCATAATATTCAACTATTGTACCTAAAAATGCTCCGATAATTTTATCTTTTGATTTTTTTTTCATTATATACTGCTCATAGTTTAGTATTCTGTTTAAGCTCCTTCAGTTAGTAATTTATTTCTGACTGAAGGTGATAAGTTAATATTAAGCTCTTTTAAAGCTTTTTCATCAATATAATCAGGAGCATTCATCAATAAATCTTCCGCTTGTTGATTTAGTGGAAAAGCTATCACCTCTCTAATATTGGTTGAATCAGTTAATAACATAATAATCCTATCTATGCCAGGGGCTATTCCACCATGTGGTGGGGCACCAAATTTAAACGCTCTGATCATTCCACCAAATTTTTTATCAACAATTTTTGGGGGGTATCCAGCTATCTCAAAAGCTTTATACATTATTTCTGGTTTATGATTTCTAATTGCTCCACTAGATAATTCGATACCATTACAAACAATATCATATTGATATGCTTTAATAGCTAGTAGATCATCTACTGTTTTGGCTGATTCTAGTATTTCCATACCACCTTGTGGCATAGAAAACGGATTATGACTAAAATCTATTTTTTTAGTTTGCTCATTTAATTCATAAAATGGGAAGTCTGTTATCCAACAAAATTCAAAACAATCTTTTTTAAGTAAAGCTAAATCTTCACCTAATTTAGTTCGGAGTTTACCAGCAAGTTTAGAGGCTTTATCAACTTTATCACTAGTAAAAAAGACAGTATCTCCATTTTGTAGATTTGTTAAAGACTTTAAATGTAATAATTGTTCCTCTGTTAGAAATTTAACGATAGGACCTTTAACTTGTCCATTTTCTAGAAACTGAATGTAACCAAGTCCACTTGCCCCCTCGGAAGTTGCAAATTCTGCCATTTTATCAAAGAAGCTTCTTGGTAAAGTAGAAGTTTTAGGAGCTGGCACCGCTCTTACAACAGAACCATTTTTTATATTTTCTTTAAAAATAGCAAAGTTAGACTCTCTAAATAATTCTGTAACATCTGAAATGATTAGCGGATTTCTAAGATCTGGCTTGTCAGTACCATATTTTAGCATTGCTTCTTCATATGGAATTTGTACAAAAGGAGTATTTGATACTTTTTTATCAGAAAATTTGCTAAATATTTCATACATCACTGGTTCAATGGTATTAAATATATCTTCTTGCGTAACAAAAGACATCTCTATATCCAATTGATAAAATTCACCTGGTGACCTATCAGCTCTTGCATCCTCATCTCTAAAACAAGGTGCTATCTGAAAATAACGATCAAATCCTGATACCATAAGCAATTGTTTGAATTGCTGAGGAGCTTGCGGTAAAGCATAAAATTTTCCAGGATGTAATCGGCTGGGCACTAAGAAGTCCCTAGCCCCTTCTGGCGAACTGGCAGTTAGGATTGGTGTTTGAAACTCAGTAAAACCGCCCTGCATCATAAGATGACGTAGATGAGCAATAATTTGCGATCTTAGCATAATGTTATTATGCAACTTTTCGCGTCTAAGATCTAGAAAACGATATTTTAACCTAGTTTCTTCGGGAGAAATTTGTTCAGAATTCACCAATAATGGTAAAGTTTCTGCATTAGACTCAATTATAAACTCTCTTACCAATATTTCAATTTTACCAGTCATTAACGAGTCATTTATTGTGTCATCGAGCCTTGCTACCATCTCACCGACAATAGTTATAACCGATTCGTATCTTAACCGACTAGCAGCATCCATTAAACTTGGGTCTTGATTAGTAAACACTAACTGGCTTATACCAAAATGATCCCTAAGATCAATAAAGACCAAATTACCGTGATCCCTTCTTCTATGCACCCAGCCAGATAATTTTACTCTTTTTCCAACATCCTTTAACCGCAATTCATTACAATGATGCGTTCTATATTTATGCATCTTACTCAACATATTTATTTTGTTTGTATATTCCAATGCTCTGGAGCATTTGAGTATACTCTTCTGCTTTGAAGAATTGTTTTTTGAAAATATCAGGGACTCGCATACTCACGTATAGCTTAACCAGATAATACGGCGACATCAGCTAATGCTGCCCAAACTGCCTGAAAGAAATCAGAGAAATTATCAGCAGTTTTCCTGCTCTGCTGCTTAATTTTAAACCAGTAATGCTCTATTGGGTTCAAATCTGGTGAATATGTTGGTAAAAAAAGAATCTTACAGCCCACTGACTCTACTAAATCTTTTACTTTC
>JAIRUG010000092.1 GCA_031254535.1 Rickettsia sp. | reverse complement strand
AAAAAATTGCAATCTTTTAAAAATATCAGAGTTGATGATTTTTTTGTAATTTTTTAGACAAAATATTTTGTTTCTTTTTTTTGAAATTAGAGCAAATTTTTATCTTTCAACGGTCCCATATGATAAAACTTGAAAATGTTAGTTATAGAATCAACAATTATGATAATAGACGTATATGCACCCTAATTTTATCAAACATCAATTTAACATTATGTGAAAGAAAAATTGGTATAGTAGGAGCAAACGGTAGTGGAAAAAGTACTTTTGCAAGACTTCTCAACGGCATTGCCTTACCTACTAGTGGATTGGTAACAATTGAAGGGTTAGATACACGTAAATTTGATAAAGAAGTAAGGCGTAAAGTTGGCTTTGTATTTCAGAATCCAGATAATCAAATTGTTTTCCCAATAGTTGAAGAAGATCTTGCTTTTGGTTTAAAAAATCTTGGTTATGAGCAAGAGCAAATTGAAAAAAAGATAAGTTCAATCTTATCTCTATACAATATTCATAACTTACGTAAATCACCTTCACATCTTCTTAGTGGTGGGCAGAAACAACTATTAGCTATTGCGGGAGTATTAGTAATGGAACCAGATTATATAGTATTTGATGAACCTACAACATTATTAGACTTAAGAAATAAAAAAAATATTTTTCAAATAATAGAAAATCTAAAACAAATGGTTATTGTGATTTCCCATGACCTTGAATTATTATCGAATTTTGATAGGGTAATTGTTTTTGACCAAGGACAAATAATTGGAGATGGTCATCCTTCTATTACTATACCTTTATATAAAAATATAATGATATGAATCTAGATAGTTATTATCAATACAATTCTCCTATTCATCGTTTATCTCCCAAGATTAAACTATACTCTCTAATTATTTTTTCCAGCTTATTATTTTTAATATCTAATTTATTTTTGCTAACTACAAGTTTATTGTTTACATTTTTATTATATTTTATAGCTAAAGTACCATTGCAAAAATTACTTATTCAATTACGACCAATTGCGGTTATATTACTAATTATTGTACTCCTTCATATATTTACTGCAAATTGGATAGTAGGAATACAAGTAGTCATTCGATTTAGCACATTAGTACTTTTTGCTTCATTGATAACACTTACAACCCGTATATCTGAAATGATTGATAGTCTTAATGAAATTTTAGTTCTATTATCTTATGTTGGAGTTAATCACAAAAAAGTAAGCCTATCACTATCCCTTGCTATACGATTTATTCCTATGATTGTTAGTATTTTTCAGGAAATAACTATAGCTCAGCGTACTCGTGGTTTAGAGCGTAATTTTATTGCAATACTAATTCCTGTAATTATAAAAGTTCTAAAGACCACAGAAAATATTGCTGAAGCTATTGAATCACGTTCTTGGCATTAGGTTATATAACGCGAGTTGCCAATTAAAACGTCATTGCGAGGAGGCATAGCCAACGAAGCAATCCATATAATAAGCCTCATGGATTGCCACGCTCACATACGTTCGCTCGCAATGACGTATGTAATACCTATAATTGTTATTGCGAAGAGCTGCTTGATAAGCGGCAACGCAGCAATCCAAATAAAGATACATTAAATATACTCTTCTGCTTTGAAGAATTGGAACGTAAAACAAGGGGTGAGCAAGCGGAGCGTACAGCTAGTACGTGAGCACGCGAATGCCCCGAAGTTTTACGGAGCCAATTCTTCAAAGCAGAAGAGTATACTAAGATATAGTCACTATTTAAATAATCCTTTTAACCCCTTTTCAATAGTAGATTTTACTTTGTTGACAGAATCGTTATTAGTAGAAGATTCCCCATAGTGATCGTTTTGTGTTCCTGCTTCTTCAGGTTGTTTACTTTTCTTACCACCAATAATGTTTTTTAATATGTCTTCAGGTTTTTTCCCTTTCGTAACGTTGTCAACCACACTATTTACTAAATTCTTCGCAAGATATTCCTTTAGTGCTTTAGTATCAAATTTATGCTGTGGATTATTCAGATTGCCATAAAGACGAACTTTCAATGGTGGTATTGATTTTATATTTACATTAATAACACTATCCATATCAAGTGTATATTTAGGCAGGTTAACATTTCCAGTAACTGTTACCTCTGACGAAGCAACAGCTAATTTACCGTCTGTTATGTTAACTATACCTTCTCTTACTTCACTATCTACCGCAAGCTTTTGG
Organism: Rickettsia sp.; assembly: GCA_031254535.1. GTDB lineage: Bacteria > Pseudomonadota > Alphaproteobacteria > Rickettsiales > Rickettsiaceae > Tisiphia. The sequence continues at coordinate 3,180 of JAIRUG010000092.1, read as the reverse complement.
AAGCTCGTTTCACCACTTGCCAAGGAAATATCTAGCATTTTTAAAATAGTTGCCAGGTTTTTAATATTCTTAAGGCTATCTAATAGTTTTTGTAGATCAAATCCGCTAACTATACCATCAGACGCTGTTAATGTGGCTTTACCGAATAAGTTACCTACATATTGAGATTGGCTTTGACCTTTTGTTTTGAGATCTGTCACAAAATTAACAGTCCCTTGCGTAACTTTAATTTTACTTCCCTGTGAGACTACATTTTGTGACACTATATTTTTTAACTTAGCATCTTTAAGACTAGCTTTAAAGCTAATAGGTTGATTAACTTGCGAAGAAATTTGTCCAGTAGCAACTAAAGTACCCCCATATAAATTGCCATTTAAAGATTTAATATCTAGCACGCCACCTGCAAGTGACATAGTAGTTTTGACATTATCAAAAATCAGACTCCCTTTAATAATTTTCTGTATAGTTAAAGTTAAGTCTCCATCAAACTTGTTTAAAAATGATAAATCTATAGTATCTTTAGACCAAGGCACATAATTGTTTGCACTTTGAACAGAGCTAGTAGATACGCTACTAGATGGTACATCAGTGAAATCATCTAAATTTAAGGAGGCTATTGTTATATCTGATAAAATCTTTGGTTTAGCAGACGCTAAATCGATACTTACTGCCCCACTGAAATTTATAGGCTTCTTTTTTAACTCAAGAGTAAATTTATTTATATTAGTTTTAAGAAATTTTTGTTGTTTAATAGTCTCACCCTTTAGCCAAACATCTCCAAGATTAATCGGTAGAGTCTTGCCAAATAAACTAGCAATGGTTGATATCTCGCTAATTTTTACATTATAAGAAACCACTAAATCTTTATCCCAATCCTTAACCCCTACATTGCCTGTTAAATTAGCTTTATCTACAGTTAAATTAAGACCATTTAAAGATAAATTTTGATCTAAATAGGCAAAGCTTGTTGCCAAAGAAAATGTCTTATCCAATAATTTAATGCTTAAATCTACCTTATTATCTGCAAAGTGAAAATTAGCATTACCCCTAGCCAATAGCTTACCTGCGGTAAAATCAATATCACTAATTTTTAATAATTTCTTATCACTATTAACTTTAAAAGTTAGTTTATGATCTAAATCATGTAGAATAGGCATGTTAGGAAGAATACGCTGTAGATTTTTAGCAGTTCCTTCCAATTTGAATTGCCCAGCAAAAGTCATATTGTCGTAAGCAAAGTTACATGAGAAATTAACCTTTTCTTGTAGAGCATTTAAATCTACTGTTAAAGCTATGACACCTTGCTTGTCTTGTATATTACCTTTGATATCATAATGATTGCCGAAAGAATGGAACTGACAGGCTAAATCAGATGGACCATGAAGGTCTTTGATCTCTAATCTGTCAATATCTATTGTTGTTGGGGTAACATTATTACCTTTAGCCTTGTCAGCAAAATCAACATAATTTAACTTAGCATCAACAATTTTAATTAAGTTGATATATAAAGAAAATGGTGCATTGCTATCGTTCATTTTATCAGTTGAGGTTTTACTAACATTGGTTGGCATTTTAGCAAATTCCCAAGAAGCTAAACCATTATGCATCCGTTCTAAATTAATTACTGGTTTGTTAATTTCAATCGTTGAGATGTCAATCTTTCCTTTAAGTAGAGATAATATAGAAATAGAAGCACTCACCTCCTTAACTTCCAATAAAGAAGGATAATGAGCATTAGGTAGAGAAGAAAGTGTTACATCTTTAACTGCAATAGTGGGAGTAGGCAACAAAGAGATGGTGATATTACCACTGATTTGTAGTTCTCGACCAGTTATTTCTTTGACTTTATCATAGGCTAGTTTTTTATATGATTCTAAAGAAATAAATAAAGGGGTTATCAGCAATATAACAATTATTAAAATAAATAATGCTACTGAGTATTTTAGAAATTTTTGCACTATACTGCTCATTATAATTATTTTATTAAATATATTGTGATGTCTGACTTCTGTCAATGATAGACCGTAATTAAAAAATCCTAAAAAACACTTAGTGGGGAAGGTATAACCTGCTATGATAAAGTGCATTTTTGCATAATTAGAAAGAAATATTTTATGATCTCTACCAAACAGCAAAACTACCCATTAAAATCATATTTATACTCCTTGGCTTACAAGTACCGAATATACCTATCTAGCCTTACTTTTATAGTCATCTGTATTGCACTACTTGGCATTTTAGTTAATTATCAAACCAAAGAAATTATTGATACTATTGCCAAGAATCCAAGTAGCAATGTTACCCTACTTCTTATCTTGTTCGTATTATATAAAATGATGTACCACGGAGGGTATTTTATTGTTAGATTTTTTGATATTAAATATAAGCCAGTGATACTGGCAGAAATCGTTGAAGATGTCTATAGCAAGACTATGAAACATTCTTTACATTGGTTTGATTCCCATTTATCAGGAGAAATTGCCAGTAAAATTACTGATTTTCAAGATGCTATTATAACTATACTCACTGTTCTTTATCGTTCTTTGGTACAGTTTACAACTATTGTAATCGGCATAATATTTTTGTGCACAATAAATTATAGGATAGCCGAAGTATCAATTGTTTTTATTGCGGTATACAGTCCCATATTGTCAGTTTTACTCCAGAAACAAATGCAGCTGCAAGAAGAATATGTTAAGGCACGACAAGAAGCAGTAGGCATTATCAATGACTCTGTTACCAATATTTTTGGTATTAAAATTATTGGCAATGTTTGGACAGAACTGAAACTAAAGCTCCTGCCTGCCATTGATAAATGGAAAGGTTGGGATCGAAAAACTCGGATATATGACGCTTATTATGTAGATCTGACCGATAGTATATTAATTACTCTACTGGCAGCAGCCCAAATATTTATGTCAGCATATTTATACAAAACTGGACAAATCACCGCTGGTGATTTTACTGTCAGTATAGTGATTACTTTTAACATTGAATGGGCAGTTGATCAGTTATTAGACAATATCATATTTTCCATGCTGGAGAAAGGATCGGTATAGTTGGTATAGCTTAACTAGATAATATGGCGACATCAGCTAATGCTGCCCAAACTGCCTGAAAGAAATCAGAGAAATTACCAGCACTTTTCCTGCTCTGCTGCTTAATTTTAAACCAGTAATG
>JAIRUG010000060.1 GCA_031254535.1 Rickettsia sp. | reverse complement strand
AATTGATATTATCCATTACTACTAATTGACCAACTCGCAATTCCTTAACTAAAACTTGTTCGACATAACTCTCTATATTTATACTATATTTTCTTCCTCTTGTCGCCATTTTCTTTGATTAAGCTATATCCATGTCAACATACATGTCTCCACTATAATTCTTAAAAAATTCAGATTGTACATATACTTCAGATCCATCATCTTGCAGTCCTCCTTCCTGATCTACTTTCGTGGTAAGATGATTAGGTACAATGAGCGAAACTTTAGCTCCATGATCTGGATTTGTTGCTTGAAAAATTTAGGCACCCAAAAACTCTGATATATTCTTTTCAGCCTTATTTTCCTTTTTAACCATAGACAAAATATTATCTTGGTTGGTATATATTCCTCCTAACTCTCCAGCTTCATTAGCTCCAAATTCCTTTCTTCTATAATATTGCAAATTGGCAAATTCTGACATTTTTTTATCCTTATTATATTTCTCTCTAAACGCTATTCAGGTTAGCTATACCCATAACAAACTGTCGCTATTAGCGAGGAGGTGTGAGCTGACGAAGCAATCCAAATCTTAATATCTTTTCATTCTTTTGGATTGCTCAGTCGCCGTAAAGCTGCTCCTCGCAATGACGATTAGGTATATAACATGTACCATCTTGCTAATTTTGTGTGCATCACTAGGAGACTGTTGGAAATAACTAAAGTAATTCTATATTTGGCTCTTTTTGCCTGCGAATAAACATGATTTTTTTAAAATAGGTACACTATTCCTTCAAAAATCATATTTATTCTCGCCAAAAAATAGTTTAAAATATAATTAATTAGTCATCTCCGACAACCTCCTAGACCTCATATACCAAGAAAGTTTAAGAAATCACGTAATTCTTGACGAGCAGCTATGTGTGATATACTAAGTGTTTTACCATGATTAGCTGTTGTTAAGTCAAGTAATGTTAATCCTTGTAGAAATAATTCCCGAAAAATTACTCTTTCACTAAAGCCTGGAGCAATCTTAAAACTAATTCTTTTTGCTAATTGTTCAAGAGCAGTACCGACCTTCCTTTTATTTACTGCATCCAAGTTGCTTAATCGATTACGCATAACAATCCAATTAATTGTCTCGCCATTACGATTAGCTTTCTGCATTTTTTGTTCCCAAATCATTTGGCTATAGATTGATGGGGCAATAATTGACAAATTGTCAGCATTAACTTTGCCTAGTACATCAAAATCAAGAAAACTATCATTAATTGGAGTAATTACCGTATCAGCATAAGAATGAGCTAATCTCGATAAGAAAGAGTAACTTCCTGGTGTATCGATTACTACATAATCAGCATTTTTTGTCTGTTCAATTATTTGTTCAAACCTAGTTCTTTCATCTTCTTCCTTAGCCTCAACAACTTGTTCTTGACTTTCAGTCAAATGAAAATGTTGAGGAACATTAACCGTATTATCCAGATTCTTTAAATTATAATCATCTCTGTTCTTTAAATAATTTGTTAAAGAACCCTGGCGTGAATCAGTATCAATACTAGCTACCGTATGACCATTATACAGCAAGCCCGTAATAAGATGCATGGAGCAGGTGGTTTTACCCGCTCCACCTTTTTCATTACCAACTACAAAAATACGATTTATATGATTTGCTTGATTATTTTTCATAGTGATCTTGGATAAATTGATTAAGAAGTCTTACACCATAACCTACTGCTCCTTTAGGACCAAGAGGATTGCCTGTTTTATTATAGGCAACACCGGCAATATCAAGGTGTGCCCAAGCCATACCTTCCTTAATAAAATTTCCTATAAACTGAGCTGCTGTACAACTACCAGCTGCTCCAGGGATGTTACCAATATTGGCGAGATCAGCAATGTCCGACTTTATCATCTCATCAAAATCTTTATGGAGAGGCATACGCCATAATTTTTCATTAACTTTATTGCCAACCTCTATTAGCTTATTAGCTAATTCATCATTATTGGCAAAGCACCCAGCATAAGTTTTGCCAAGAGAGATAATAATAGCTCCAGTAAGGGTAGCAAGATCGATTACACATTGAGGCTTAAATTTTTCTTGAGCATACCAAATTGCATCAGCCAGGACTAACCTGCCTTCTGCATCAGTGTTATCCACCACTACTGTTTTTTGGGACATAGTGGTTACCACATCTCCTGGTCGTTGAGCGTTACCTGAAGGCATATTTTCTACAAGACCAACTACCCCTACCACGTTAACTTGTGCGTTACGACTAGCCAACGCCATGATTGCTCCAACTACTGCTGCTGAACCAGCCATATCATATTTCATATCTCCCATATTGGCTGCTGGTTTAATTGAAATACCACCACTATCAAAAGTAACTCCTTTCCCAACAAAAGCTACAGATGGGGTATCATTATCCAAACCATTATATTGCATTACTACAAGTTTGGATTCATTTTGTGAACCTTGTCCAACACCAAGTAGTGCCCCCATGCCAAGATTTTTCATTTCTCTCTCACCGATAATGATAATGTCAATTCCCAATGGTTCAAGATGTTGTAATATTTTTTCAGAGTAAGATTGAGGATTTTTGATGTTGGATGGTTCATTTATTATATCTCTAGCAAAAAATACTGCCTCAGCTAATGATTTTTTATCATTAAATAATTCTTCTGCTCTAGATTTGTCATCTATAGAAATCTCCAGAGAATTTACAGCAAATTTTTCTACTTCACTTTGGGTGGTTTTGTATTTATCAAATCTATATGAAGCAAGCAAACAGCCACTGGCTAGAAGAGAAGCAGCAATAGCTGGTTGATGTTGTCCGATATTATGAGAAATTTTTATACCAATAGTGCTAATTTTACGGCAAGTGCTACAGGATAAGATTTTCGCCCCAAGCTCTTCAATGCAAGAGGTTGTTAATTTTGTTTCATCACCAATGCCAACTATGATTAAATATTTTATTTCTCCATCCTTAGCAATAGAATTAACAATTTTAATTTGTCCAAATTTTCCAGTAAATAGTAATTTATTTTGAATAGTTTTAGAAATTAAACCATGATGTTGTTGGTCAAGTAGTAATAAATTACTGTCTAATTTCATCTGTTCGTTAATAAACACTACCGTTGCTTGATTATTTGATAATTCCTTACTGATAAAGTTAATGTTATTGAGCATAAATTCCTCTTGTAATTTAATGGTCTAATTCTATTGATATATATTTACTTTGCAACTATAAAAATCCTATAGCTAAAAAGAGATTACTCAAGTTTTTGTAGTATACTACAAAATTCTTTTCCACTAAGTGAAAAAATGATAAAATCCAATTGTCAACATTTGTGTAAGTCCAAAAAACGTCATTGCGAGGAGCTACTTTACTAGCGACGAAGCAATCCAGAAAAGTGATTAGAAATGGATTGCTTCGACCATCCATTACATGGTCTCGCAATGACATTATGTTGCCACGGAGTTTATGCGTAAGGTAAGTAAGTAATGCTAATAAACACGAGTTGCCAATTAATTGTATTGATAAAAGCTGTATTTGAAGGCATTTATATGTAAAACTTTGTTACAAAGCTGATTAAAACACGTCATTGCGAGCGAACGTACGTGAGCGTGCAATTCATGAGAATTAGTATAATACACCAAGGCTATATGGATTGTTTCGTCGCTACTAAAGTAGCTCCTTGCAATGACGTTGTAGGTAAATATTATGGATTAGTTTTCTTACATTTAACAAAATAGGGAAGAATCTATAATATAGCTAATCCTATGTAAAACGGTTATGGACAAAAGTCTTTAAAGAGCTGATCTATATTACACAGGTATTTTCTACGAATAGATTTTGCTTGAACCCATTTATGCTCGATTAGATTTAAATCAGGACAATATGCTGGTAAATATTCAAGGATATAGCCAGCTTTTCTTACATCATCCTGCATGTCTTTGTTCTTATGAAAACTAGCATTATCTAAAACTATCACACTACCATCAGGTAATTTTGGCATTAAATCTTTTTTTAACCAATTCGAAAAAGTTTGAGTAGTGGAGTAGACGTAATAGTCACCTATTATAGCTTAACCAGATAATATGGCGACATCAGCTAATGCTGCCCAAACTGCCTGAAAGAAATCAGAGAAATTACCAGCACTTTTCCTGCTCTGCTGCTTAATTTTAAACCAGTAATGC
>JAIRUG010000024.1 GCA_031254535.1 Rickettsia sp. | reverse complement strand
ATGACGTTCCTTCAACTTTTCTCTTTGTTCTTCTGTCAATACATTCTTACTCATAATGTCATATACTCTATAATATCTCTCCTATCTTTGCAACCCTTCATTTATGAGTAGTATACTTTGCTATGGGGGTTATACGTAAGGCGAGTTATAACATAATTAGTATTCAACACGAACTATATTTTAATGAATTTGCTGTAAAACTATAAAAAAAGTAATATAGACAACTACAAATAAAACTACATACAAAGTATAATTAAATATGTAGCCTGTCTGCGATCTACTCACCAACAAACCAAAATAATTTACTGTTTTGGCAAAACTACTTGAACCAAATCTATCAATAATTCTTTGATCCATCAAATTCAATAGCTTACTTAAGCTAGAAACTAATCTTACTACCAGCAAGTCATACACTTCATCAAAATAATATTTATTTATCAATAATTTCTCCATAAATGTTATTTTTACTTTATGAATAATGTTTCTATAAAAATAAATGCCCAAAACAATACCTAGCAATCCCATAACCATTGGCAATAATTTTATGTAAAGAGGAGGATGATTTGCTAGTCTTTGGTAAATATGAATATTGAATATACTATCAAGGAAATAACCATTTGGTTTATCAAGAGCAAGAATATAATGACCTATCATCCCAGCGACAAGACTACCTACCGCTAAGAGATTAAGTGGCAGATTCATGATATTGGGTGATTCGTGAACGTGATTAAATTGATCAATAGTTAATCTAGTTTTTCCATGAAATACTAATAAGATAATTTTCATAGAATAAATGGCAGTCAGAATTGCCGCAATAATTCCAAGAATAAACACTATAGTACCTATTACACCACCCCTACTATATGCTAGCTCTAAAATAGCATCTTTTGAATAAAATCCTGCTAAAGGATAAATACCGATCAGTGCCAGTGAGCCAATTAAGAAATTACAGTAAGTAACTGGCATTTTATCTTTCAAACCACCCATCTTAAAAATATCTTGCTGGTGACAAGCGTGAATCACACTACCAGCTGATAAAAACAATAAGGCTTTAAAAAATGCATGAGTAACTAAGTGAAAAATACCAGCATTATAAGCTGACACACCACAAGCAAGAAACATATAACCAAGCTGGCTACAAGTGGAATAGGCAATAATTTTTTTTATATCATTCTGAACTATGGCAATAGTTGCAGCAAATATACAAGTAATACCACCAATAACGGCAATAAAGCTCAATACCCCTACACTATATTCAAATAAATAAGAGCACCTAGCTACTAAAAAGACCCCCGCTGTTACCATGGTTGCAGCGTGAATAAGTGCCGAGACTGGAGTTGGACCTTCCATAGCATCTGGTAGCCATATATGCAAACCGATTTGTGCCGATTTGCCCATACATCCCAAGAATAATAGCAAACATACTATGTCAATTATTGATGCTTTAAAACCCCATATACTTAATTGCACATTAGATAATAACTGTGCTTTATCAAATACACTAGCAAAATCCACTACCCCAAAATAAACAATAATGGTAATGATCCCCACTATAAAAGCAAAGTCCCCTACCCTATTGACAATAAAGGCTTTAATTGCTGCTTTATTTGCCGTTTCTTTTTGATACCAAAAATCAATTAATAAGTACGAACATAAACCAACACCTTCCCAACCAAAGAATAATTGGACAAAATTATCGGCTGACACTAAGGCTAGCATAAAAAATGTGAATAATGATAAAAATGCTAGAAATTTAGGTAATCCATCATCATCTGCCATATAGCCAAGAGAATAAATATGTACAACAGCTGAAATCCAAGTAACCACTATAAACATAATAGCGGTCAGCTGATCGATATAAATTGCCCAATTTATCTTCATCTCACCAACTACTAGCCATTTTGCTAAAATTAGATGAATAATGACTTTATTTACTGCCACATTATAAAATATAAAGCTAGCTAATATTGCCGCTAAACTTATTACAATAGTGGCAATGAAAGCTGCTTGCCTTTTGCTAAAACACTGACAAAATAAACCATTGATCATACCAGAGCTCAATGGTAATATTACCGTAATTGTTGCAGTCAAAGCTATCATACCAATTCCTAAAATTAACCCTTCATCTGATTCATGTCCCCCAGTTCTATCGAACCTTTATTTCTAAAATAAACTAATAATATTGCAAGACCTATTGCAGTCTCGGCAGCTGCTATTGTCAAGATTATTATACTAAAAATCTGACCAGATATTTCATGTCCATAAGTAGAAAATGCTACAAAATTTATGTTTACAGCAAGCAGCATCAATTCAATCGACATCAGGATTGTTATAACATTCTTACGATGCATAAACAAACCCACCATTCCTATACTAAAAATCAGTGCTGACAAAATTAAATAATGCTCCAGAGTAATTGGACTAATCATATTGTATTTCTCCTATTCCTGCATTTAAACGTGGTTTAACCATTAATATACAATTATCTTTGTTTTTACCATGTTGTTTAGCAATATCCTGCCTCTTAACATCACTGCGATGCCTAATAGTTAGGGTAATACAAGATATCATTGCCATAAATAAAATAATACCTGAAATTTGGAAAGGTAAAATATAGTCAGTATATAATACTTGTCCAATAGCATGAGTATTAGAGTCTTTTGCAGGAAGTCTAATGTCTGATCCTATTGCAAATTGGCTATTATCTAAAACTATCTCTTTAGTACCTAAGCGAATTATCAGGACAAGATCAGCAAACATAACGAGTGCTACAGCAATACTAATAAATAAGTTTTTTTTGAATTGTACAATAATATTCGTAAAACGAATATTCAACATCATTATAACAAACAAAAACAATACTGCTACTGCTCCAACATATATCACAACCAACATCATTGCTAAAAATTCTGCTCCTAGTAAAATCATTAGCCCTGAACCGTTACAGAAAGTAAAGATCAGCCATAAGACAGAATAAACAGGGTTTTTACTAATGACCACCAAACAACTACTTACAATCATTAGCCCGGCAAATAAATAAAAAAATATCTCCATAATTATCTATATTTATAATCATTATGCAGCTTAATGGCTAATTCTTGCTCCCACATATCACCATTCTTCAACAATTTTTCTTTATCATAAAGCAGTTCTTCATGACTAATAGTAGCAAATTCAAAATTAGGACCTTCCACTATCGCATCAACTGGACATGCTTCTTGGCATAAACCACAATAAATACACTTAGTCATATCAATATCATACCTAGTGGTACGCCTACTACCATCTATTCTTTCTTCTGCCTCAATAATAATAGCCTGAGCTGGGCAAATTGCTTCGCAAAGCTTACAAGCGATACAACGTTCCTCACCATTGGCATAACGTCTTAATGCATGCTCACCTTTAAATCTTGGGCTTATCCTCCCCTTCTCATAGGGATAATTTATAGTTACTTTAGGCTTAAAGAAATATTTCAAAGTTAGACTAAGCCCTGATACTATTTCAAATAAGAAAAAAGACTTCAGGTAATTAATTATTCTCATCTCATTATATACCAAAAATTTGTAGCACTAAGCATATTTTACAATAGACCTCTTTCGAAACTCAATTAGATAACTCCCAATTATATAACCCAGAGATAAGATTGAATCTTAAAGAAAATCTTTTACGTCGATTTCGATATTTATCAGCTATAATTTTAAAG
>JAIRUG010000065.1 GCA_031254535.1 Rickettsia sp. | reverse complement strand
GCATTACTGGTTTAAAATTAAGCAGCAGATCAGGAAAACTGCTGGTAATTTCTCTGATTTCTTTCAGGCAGTTTGGGCAGCATTAGCTGATGTCGCCATATTATCTGGTTAAGCTATATATCACCAGTGAAATACGAGGAAATGCAAAAATGTGCCTAAAATAAATTGTTCGGAAAAGTGTTGACAGACCAATTATTAGTATATAGTTTACAAAAACTTGAGTAATTGATTTATCAATTTTCAAGTTTTTATTTTTTTATGTACAGTTTGTAATTATTATACCAATTCTCGAAATTAATTTAGGTTGAGGAATTTGTAGGAGACACGGAACGCAGCACCGCAGCGTACTTAGATGTACGTGAGGATGCGAGTACCGGATCGACGCACAAATTACCAACATAAATTAATTTCGGGAGTTGGTATTACAGCCTGAAATAAGTTCAAGGTTTATACATACAATTCAGGATTATATGTCACAAAAGCTCGGTTTTTGGTCAGTTTTTGCTTTAGTTATTGGTAGCCAAATTGGCACCAGTGTTTTGGTATTACCAGCAAGTTTAGCACCATTCGGTATTTTTAGTTTAGTTGGATGGGTAGTATCATTCTGCGGTGCTATAATTTTAGCACTGTTATTTGCTATACTTTGTTCACGATTCCCACAAACAGGCGGACCCCATGTTTATTTAAAAAAGGCATTTGGCAATGATGTAGCATTTTTTACCGGTTGGACTTATTGGGTTATTTCCTGGGTTAGTACTACTGTAGTGGTTATTTCAGCTATTACATATTTAGAACCTTTAATTGGTGTGAATAATAGTTTTGTGAGCTTAATTTTGCAAATATTATTGTTATTTGCTATTATGTTGCTAAACCTTAAAGGTATAGGAGTAGCAGGGTGTGCTGAATTTGTACTAGCAATTCTAAAATTTATCCCATTAGTAGTAGTGCCAGTTGCGGCATTATATCAGTTTGATAGTAATAATTTTGTTATGAACAAGCAAATAACTAATTTAACTTTTTCTCAAATTCTTGGTAAGATAACATTATTAACATTCTGGGGATTCATTGGTTTAGAGTCAGCAACTGCTCAAGCTGGTTCGGTAATTAACCCATCGAAAACAATACCAAGAGCAACGGTAATAGGTACGCTTTGTGTTGCTATTGTATATCTCATCAATAATGTTGGAATAATTGGTTTAATTCCACCAGAAGATTTAATACATTCTAAAGCTCCTTATGTAGATGCTACCCAAATAATTTTTGGTGGTCAGTGGCATCTACTTATTTCTTTGATTGCCTCAATTATTTGCATTGGAACGTTAAATGCCTGGGTACTAATCAGTGGACAGATTGCTTTGGGACTAGCCCAAGACGGCTTAATGCCATCTTTTTTTGCTAAACAAAATAAAAATGGTGCTCCAATTTGGGGTTTAGTCATAAGTTGTATTGGAATATTATTATTATTGATTAGTACAACCAATGAAGATTTATCAGAACAAATTACTGAAATAATTGATTTTTCAGTTATCTCTTTTTTATTTGTATACCTAGCCTGTAGCATAGCTTTTTTAAAATTACTGCTAGCAAAATCAAAAAAATCTTCAACATATGAATGGTTAATTGCCCTCGGATCAATTGTCTTTTGCCTATGGATTATTTATGAAACGCAATTAAATGTTACAATAAAAGCTATCTCGTTTGTATTAAGTGGAATACCTGTTTATCTTTGGTATAAAAAACAATGGTTTTTTAAGTTATGTAAACAAATTTTATAAGGATCTAAATGCTTAAGTCCTTTATATTATTATTAACTATATTATTCCTACAAGGATGTAGCACCTCATCTATTAACAAGACATTTTTAAACGCCACTGCACAACAATTACAAAAAGATCATAAACTAAATCACGGCACTTTAATTATACAATATAATTTAGCAGCACTAAGTAAAAATAACTGCATTTATGCAAAAGATTTTGGTCTTGTTATTAATAATGAAAAATATAACAAGGCTTTTTTACAAAAATTTAAAGCTATTGGAGCTAAGAATATTAATAGCCAAGTAATCAATAGCCAGGCAATGATTAAATCAACCAAGATTAAAGATTTATTACAAAAATTAAATTGTAAATATAAATTCTTGTCTAAAGAAGAATTACAACTTGTTCAAAAAGCTAGTAATAAAAATAGTTCTTATAATATTAAGGAGCTAGAACAATTAGATAAGCTAACTACTACTATTCCTATAATGTTACCACAATATAATGTAAAGGTTACTAGTAATTATGCTATGCGTAAACATCCTAGGAAAAAACAAAAAAAATTCCATTGTGGGACAGACTTAAAAGGACACAAAAACTCTCCCATTTATGCCTCTGCTGATGGAATAATTACCACCGTAAAGCGAAAGAGTGCTTATGGAAATTTGATAGAAATAAAACATTCAGATAAATTCATTACCAAATATGCTCACTTAAAAAAAATACACGTAAAAGAAGGAGATATAGTTACCAAAGGTCAGATTATTGGGGTGCAAGGTAATAGTGGTAACAGTACAGGGGAGCATTTGCATTTTGAAATTTGGCTTAATAACAAGCATGTCAACCCATTTGATTTCATCTCACACGCTTGCAACTGTACTAGTCACGACGGAGAATTGAAAAAGTAAGAAGATGGAGTAGAATAAAATAAAAATTAAGATGTATTTTTATACTGAATTATAGAGTGTAAAGATGCAAGGTCTTACAGGCAGAAATTTGAATTTTCTCGGGTTCACCATTTCCTCTAGTCTTTTTTGTCCTTGAATCCTTAGTACTCATAAGCTTTCCTCCCATAATTTGAATTAATATTTAAATACTATCTGAAGGGACCGTTGAAAGATAAAAATTTGCTCTAATTTCAAAAAAAAGAAACAAAATCTTTTGTCTAAAAAATTACAAAAAAAATCATCAACTCTGATATACTACTCATAAATGAAGGGTTGCAAAGATAGGAGAGATATTATAGAGTATATGACATTATGAGTAAGAATGTATTGACAGAAGAACAAAGAGAAAAGTTGAAGGAACGTCATAAGA
>JAIRUG010000064.1 GCA_031254535.1 Rickettsia sp. | reverse complement strand
CTTATGACGTTCCTTCAACTTTTCTCTTTGTTCTTCTGTTAATACATTCTTACTCATAATGTTATATACTCTATAATATCTCTCCTATCTTTGCAACCCTTCATTTATGAGTAGTATACCATGTTTTGTTTACTCCTTAAACGCCTATGTGCTTACGCGGGAATGACAAACATTGCCCTAGAACAACTATGGATAAATACTATTCGGGTTAGCCATAAAAATTAACCATCTTCTCGGAGATTAATTGGTTGTCATATTTTTCTAAAATATCTTGTCGAATTTTTTTACCAAGATGTTTTCTTAATGAAGGCATAGTGATTAGTACTTCCATAGCTCTTACTAAATCTTCTGTATTTTGGGGTTTAACTAATAACCCGTTTATTTTGTCTTGTATTAATTCTCTGCCACCTGGAGCATCAGTAGTAATAATTGTTCTACCATATGCCCCAGCCTCTAAAAGACTACGGCTTAGCCCTTCACGGTAGGAGGGTAATACGGCAATATGGGCTTTTTTCCAGATTTCTTCGATATTTTTCTGATAGCCGAGATATTTGATATATCCTAGATTTTGACAGTTTTCTAATATGGATTGTGCTATTGACTGTTTATTACCTTGGTCAGGCTCACCAACTAACCAAAATTCAGCATCTATATTTTTTTGTTTTAATATTTTTGCTGCATATATAAATTCATATACACCTTTATCAATAAGCATTCTAGCTACCAAAGCTACCACTATTTTATTACCTGATGGTTCTGGTAGGAGAGGAAATTTCTTATTTTCTATACCAACACTGCATTGTTTAATGATTAAATTTTTGGGGGCTATACCTAATTTTACCAGTAAAGCTAAGTCATCATCATTTTGTACAACAAGTAACATGCTTTTGTAATATCCTACTAGGGATATTACTCTAACTATAATGCTTCTAACCAATTTTAGTAAGAAATTATTACTGATAAAGATTAAACCCATACCAACAAAATTGTTAATAATTTGTGGTATACCGCACAAAAAGCCAGTTATACTTCCATAAAAAATTGGTTTTATAGTGAAATTATGTAATGTATCAGGTTTTTCCTTATTTAATATTCTAATTAACTTGATTAATAATAGTAAATCAGTAAAAGGGTTAATACTTCCACGCTTTATTGAAATTGGAATTACTGGTAAATCATGTTGTTCTATCTTATCTTTAAATTCACTAATATTTGTTAGTACCTTTACTTCATATCCTTTCATTTTAGCGGTTAAAGCAATTGGCAGAAGATGATTATAGAAGTGCCAATCTGTATTTGTAAAAATAATGATTTTTTTCATTTATTTTTCTTTATAATAATTCTATAACATAGAATATTGAAGTATACTCAAATGATTTGAGTATATAGCTAACCCGATTAGCATTACGTCGTCTATTAGCAAGGAGGCGTGAAGCTAGAGCGAAGCAACCCATTTCTATTCAATTTCTTGGATTGCATCAATGCTACTAAAGTAGCTCCTCGCTAATAGCGTTAGTTTGTATGGATAAATACTAATCGGGTTAGCTATATTTGAATTAAACCTATTATTAATATATGTCAAGATATTTAGTTACTGGTGGTGCTGGTTTCATTGGTTCACACCTTGTTAACTTACTAGTAAAAGAAGGTCACCAAGTTGTCATATTAGATGATCTCTCAACTGGTAACTTTAATAATTCAGTTTATAAAAATGTTGAATTTATTCAAGGAAGTATTTTAGACCAAGATATTGTAAAAAAAATATTTAGAAATATTGATGGTTGCTTTCATCTTGCAGCAGTGGTAAATGTGCAGCAATCAATTAATAATTGGTATTACAGCCATCAAGTGAATTTAACGGGAACCATTAACATATTCCTTCAGGCAAGTAAACAAAATATTCCTGTGGTATATGCATCATCTGCTGCTGTTTACGGTATGGTAAGTGATTTACCTCTACAAGAAAATGGTAAAGTAAGTCCACTTTCTCCTTATGCAGTGGATAAATATGCCTGTGAACTGCAAGCTAAAGTTTTTGGCGAGCTTAAATCTCTTAAAAGTTGTGGTTTACGCTTTTTTAATGTTTATGGTAAAGGACAACCTAAAAATTCCGATTATTCTGGTGTAATATCAATATTTAGAGAACGAGTGAAAGATGGTAAAGAGTTGGTGGTTTTTGGTGATGGAAATCAAAGTCGTGATTTTATACATGTTTCAGATGTAACAAATATGTGTGTTAGAGCCTTGTCTATTGCATCATCATCGGTTCCAGTAATAAATGTTTGCACAGGACGTACCTATTCTATAAATGAACTTATTCAACTAATTGGTAAAATTGCCGATGTCAAAGGAATAAAATATCTACCAAGTCAAGTTGGTAGTGTGAATAGTTCTGTTGGCAGCCCAGAATTGGCTCAGCATATTTTAAATTATAGGGCAACATATGAGTTAGAAACTGGATTATTAGAGTTATTTAGCGTAAATTTATGAATTTAAAAGAAACCCTGATCTTAGTAGCTGATGTTAGGGGATGGGCTTTTGATAGCGTCGCCTCGTTTGTTCGATCTTTACTAAATGATCAATATGATTGTCATATAATTTATAGCTGTGATTATAAAACATCTGAGGATTTTCTAATTAGCTTAAACCAATATAATTCTATTAAATTAATACATTTCTTTTATCGTGGGTATTTAACGCACTTACTGCAAATTATAGTAGATGATGGTATTAGCACTAATAGTAATATTGAAAAATTATTAAATATTGCCATTACCATTAGCATACCTGATCATTTATTTATTGAAAATGAAGGTGATATATTAAAAAACTTACCAACTTTCCGATTTATTGATAACTACTACACTAGCTCTAAAAAATTGTATGATATTTATGCAAATATCACAGAATATCCAAAACCCTGGCAAGTAATTTATGATAATGTATTAATTCCAGATTCAAAAAGTGCCCCTGAACTTGATTTAGTATCTAGTAGGTTAGTTGTCACATGGATTGGTAATAGTGCTTGGGGAAGTTGGTATAGTACTATTGATGATTACAAAGGTCTGAAAACGGTAATTATACCAGCCCTAGAGCAGCTTGATCATGAGAAAATTCACATCAAAAGATGTATAATAGATAAAAATCAGCGGCTACACTCAAAACAAGAAGTTTGGGATACTCTAAAAGAAACAGATATCTTGCTAATAGCATCCGTGCAAGAAGGAACACCACTGACGCTTATTGAAGCGATGGCATTTGGTTGTGCAATTATTACTACTGCTGTGGGGATTGTTCGGGAGGTACTACCTGATATACAACATCAGTTTATAATTAATAGGGAATATCCGCATTTTACGGATGCAATAAAAAAATTAAATTCTGACAGAGAATTACTAACAAATATAAAACAACAAAACTTCCTTGCTTATCAAAAAACCTTTGCCAATAAAACTCATCTGCAAAACTTATGGCATTCATTTATAGAGACTTCAGTAAAAAATCATATAAAAAAACAAAATCTACAAATAAAGCAACAAATTTTAAGAGATATTAACCTTGTTAATAAGGGGGAGGCACCCTCTATTATTAATAAAATCCGTTCTATTCATTTTTTAAAGAAGATAGCACAACCTCTTCTAAAATATTATTGGATTAGGTTATTTGCTAGACGAATAATTACAATGCTTTATTCTTGCTCTTCAGAAAATGACTATGATAATTTTAAAAATTTTATAATCAAATATCAAGGACAGCAAAAAGATACTAGACCTCTTGCAAAATTCGCTTATGCTGAGGGATTTGAAGGAGACTCGGAACGGAGAACCACAGCGTACTTAAGTGTACGTGAGGATTCGAGTACCGAATCGACGTACAAATCACCAGTAGAAGTAGAGTTTTGCAAGGGGTCTACTGATGGTATTTACGTAATCTATTCTAGTGCTTTTCCTGGAGTTGCTAACTCTACTAAAGAATTATTTGACCAAATAATTCCTTTCCCTGTAGGGAAATCAAACGTTTTGCTAAGTTATGTTAATTTACCTAACAAGATTATCACTAAAATAGCACAGTTAATTATAAAGACAGGCATTAAAAAATTAGTTATATCAGGTGGTCTTGATGTTCATGTGCAATTAGTAGAAAAGCTGCATGAGCTTAAGGTTGATAATTGTTTAGATATTTACTTTTTATGGCATGGTTCTCCTGCCCAATGGGTAGATTCTTATCACTGTCAAGATTTTTATAAATGGTTGAATTTATATCAGCAAAATAAAATTAAGGCTATTATCACCCTGAAGAAAGGTTTAGAACAATTTCTGATAACTAATGGTATCCAATCTTATCTATTACAAAACTTCATACCATTACTGCCTGAAAGAAAGATGGTACCCAGAGAAACTGGTAAATTTACAATTGGTATGTGGAGTGCTTCTAGCACATGGATCAAGAATATCTATCCTCAATTTGCAGCAATAAATATGTTTAAAGATAAGGTTTCTTGTTATACTAATTGCCATTTTAATGACGATAAACATGCTTCTTGGATGATGAAGGATGTAGAGCTTAAAGTTTTTCTTGAGCAATTACCACACCAAGAACTAATAAAATTAATTGCTAATACTAATTTAACTTTGTACATTACTAATTCAGAATGTTCACCTATGATAGTTTTAGAGAGCTTAAGTTTAGGAGTACCTTGCTTAGTTGGACCTACAGCAGATATTTATGATGATCAATTTTTACGTGATATGTTAACTGTTAATCGTGTTGATTGTCCATTAACCATATTTAAAGCAATAGAAAAGGTTCAACAAAATATTGATATAATATGTTCCAAACTACCAGAGTTCATTAACAAATATAATAAAAATGCTCTTGCTTTAAAAAACTCTTTGGTAACAGCCATAAATAATGATCATGATAGGCGGTAGGAATACTCAAATGATTTGGAGAATTGGATTTGAAAATGAGGGGCAAGCACACGCAGCGTACATGGGGTACGTGAGTATGCGAGTCCCTGATATTTTCAAAAAACAATTCTTCAAAGCAGAAGAGTAAATGATAATGTGGATTGGCCACGACCTACTTGCGTGGTCTCGCAATGACGTATATGCACCCCAATCGTCATTGCGAGGAGGCATGAGCCGACGAAGCAATCCATAATGACGTTAGTTTGCATGGATAAATGCTAAGCTAATCGGGTTAGCTATAGTTACTTGCCCATTGTTGGTTGTGCTCCTTTGCCCATAGCAGCATTTTTTATTGCCGAGCCAAGATTAACAACACTCTCTGCAACTTTTCCCACGGCTATAGCATTGTTTAAACTACTTTTAACTATAGTACTAACTGCCTTGCATGAACATTTTATTACATTTACCACTGCATTTAAAATCTTATTATCTTTGATGGTATTGACAGGTCCCTCAAATATTTTTTCAACTTTCTTCAGTTGATCCTTAGCAAATTTCTCTAGCCGTCCAATTGGACTTTTCTCATATTGTTCGGCACTTTGCTGGTCAGCAAAATCTCTTATAGGGGCAGCATGTCTATTCTCTACATCTTTTTTTATATCTTCTCTTGCCTTGTCAAACCCCTGTTGAAATTTTTGCAAGAGATTTTGTGCTTTTTCACCTTGAAGTTTATCCAATCCTTTTAATTGTGGAATGTTTTTTAACTCTTTCTCTGCTACTTTTAAAAGCTCTGTAACTTTATCCAAAGCTGTATTTAGATTTTCCAAAGAATCCGGTTTACTCTCATTTTTATTGTTACCCATAATCTTCTCTATATTTATCTACTATATTTAATTAAAACCTTCACTAGAAATTCTAGCAGAAAATTTTCCTTACCTCAATCATTAAAAATCCAAATCGGCGTAGCATGTTGGTGGGGTAAAACCTGGTATTTGGTCATGTAATAGGAAACGAAAGCTAGGTCTAGATTTTATGATAGCATACCAATGACGAATAGATGACCATTTGTCCCAATTAATTTCACCGAAATAATCTAGAACTGATATATGACAGGCGGCAGCTATATCTGCACAACTTAAGGAATTTGATGCAATAAAACTACGTAGCTCCAATAAATTGGACATATAGGTTAAATGATGCGACAGATTAGTCTTTGCTGCTCTAAGGAAATCGGTTCTAGGACCACCTAATTGGCAGGATGACCTTACTATTTTTTCATCGATAATAATTTTTGTTACTTCACGGTAAAATTTTTCATTAAACCAACTGAGTAATCTACGGATTTCACATCTAATATCAAAATCTTCGTCCATAAAATTAAAATTTGGATATTTTTCATGAAAATACTCAGTGATCGGATAGATTCCTGCTATAATTAAATTGGACGCCTCTTGTAAGACTGGTAAAGTACCTGCTTGGTTTAAAGACAAAAATTCCTGATTCCTCTGCCAATAATCCTTTTTAACCATAGTAAATTGAATATCTAGCTCTTTTAACAACACCCGAACCTGACGTGATAATGGACAAATAGGATAATGATATAATTTCCTCAATTAACTATCCTTCTTTAAACATTAAACCTAAAATGCACTACATCACCATCTTGCATTTTGTATTCCTTACCCTCTAAACGCATTTTACCCATTTCTTTGGCTTTTACTTCACCATTAAGCTTTATATAATCCTGATAACTAATGACTTCAGCCCGAATAAAACCTTTCTCGAAATCAGTATGAATAATACCTGCTGCTTTGGGAGCCAGTGTACCATTACTAAAAGTCCAGGCATGTGTTTCTTTTGGACCTACAGTAAAAAAGCTTTTTAGTTCCAATAAATTATACATTTCTTTTATAATTTTACTCAGACCTGTTTCTACAAGACCTATACTATTTAAGAACTCTATTTTTTCTTCTTTACTTTCCAAAACTGCAATATCTGCTTCAATTTTCGATGAGATGAGAACATATTTTGCCCCTTCTTCTTCAGCTTTTTTTGCTACAAGCTCAGTAAGTTTATTACCAGTAACTGCATCATTTTCCAAGACGTTACAAGCATATAAAACTGGCTTAGAAGTCAATAATTGCAATTGATCTAAAGTCTCTTTACTATAATTCTTAATCATGCTCCGTACTGGTTTACCTACCGCTAGAGTTGCTTGAATTTCTTTTAATAATTCTACTTGGTCTTTTAAAGTTTTATCGCCCGTTTTCAACCGTTTCTCAGCATTAGTTAAACGTTTTTCTACCGATTCAAGATCTGCTAAAATTAATTCTGTTTCTATTATTTCAGCGTCATATATTGGATCAATTTTATTATGCACATGAGTAATATCTATATCCTCAAAACAACGTAGTACGTGCAAAATAGCATCAACTTCTCGTATGTGAGATAAAAACTTATTACCAATCCCTTCACCTTTACTTGCCCCTTTCACCAAACCGGCAATATCTACCATTTCTATGTAAGTAGGAATAATTTTAATAGAATTAGCAATAGCTGCCAACTCATTTAGTCTAACATCCGGTACTGAGACTATAGCAGAATTTGGTTCTATAGTGCAGAAAGGATAATTAGCCGCTTCTGCTGCAATACTGGAAGTTAAAGCATTAAATAAAGTTGATTTTCCTACATTTGGCAAGCCAACAATACCACATCTTAATGTCATAATTCTAATATCATAAATTTCTATTCATATAGCTAACCCGATTAGTATTACTTTATACGTCATTGCGAAGAGGCGTGAGCCGACGAAGCAATCCATTTTTGGTTACTTTTATGGATTGCTTCAACCATTACATGGTCTCGCTAATAGACGGTGTATTGCGAACTGGCTTCTTGCAATGACGAAATAATGCTAGTCAGATTAGCTATAAATCTTTCCTTAAATAATAGAGTTCCGAATCTTTATCATAGCCACTTCTTACAAACTCTAATTTAAAACCTAATTTTTCATAAAATGGTCTGGCTTGCCAATCGGTAGTACATACGTCATGATTTTACAATTACGCTCTCGTGCTATGTCTTCCACCTTTGCCATCAGTAAAGTGCCATAATTCTGACCACGGAAATTCTCAGAAATCCATAACATGTCAATATACAAACAACCATAAAAACTCTTACCATCTACACCGGCAACAAAGTTTTTATCATTATCAAAACACGCAAAGGAAAATGATTTTATAGCATCAAGCCCCTTCTTGACTTTAGCCTGCTCATTTAAACCATTCTCCATTAGACTTCTTTCATAACTCGCTTCTGCTAGGGAATTTGTAGGAGACACGGAACGCAGAACCGCAGCGTACTTAAGTGTACGTGAGGATTCGAGTACCGGATCGACGCACAAATTACCAGCAGAAGTAGAGTTATGAAAGAAGTCTATTATCTTCATATATTGTGCATTTATGCTATTATCTGCATAGACTATCTCTAGATGTAATTGTTTTTCCACTAAACTATACTCCTGTTAAATTCTTCCACTTTGCCTGAAAGCAATAAATGGAAATTATTGATTATTACTTCAATGGAGCTGATAATAATTTTATATTCTTCTTTAGAAAAAGCAGATAAGACGTAATCCGATACATCATCATATGTCGCTGGTCTTCCTACCCCAATTCTAATACGGTGATAATCATTTCCTACATGCTGATCCAATGATTTTAAACCATTATGTCCACCACTACTACCAGCTAATTTATATTTTATTCGACCAATTGGTAAATCTATATCATCATGTATAACAAAAATATTTGGTGTTTTGATGTTATAGTAAGAACATATTGCTTGCACTGCTCTTCCAGACAGATTCATATAAGTCAGAGGCTTTGCTAATAGTAACTTATGTCCATCTATTACTCCTTGAGCCAGTTCTGCATGAAATTTAGATTTTGTATTCCAAGAAATTTTATAGTATTCTGATAAATAATCGACAGCTAGGAAACCAACATTATGGCGAGTATTTTGGTATTCCTTACCTGTATTCCCCAAACCTACAACAAGTATATTCTTTTGCTTTGAAGAATTGGTTCCGCCAATAATTGAGGAATATTCACACGCTTTTGATAATGTCATTCTCACGACCTTTTGTTATTCCCGCGAAAGTGTACTAGTGTCCTAATTAAGCCGGTGTATCAAACGATGTCATTGCACAATTCATTTTGGTTACTTTTATTGTTTCGTCGCCACAAAGTGGCTCCTCGCAATGACGGTTGTGAAGCTTGCAATATCCTCAAACGTCATTGCGAGACCATGTAATGGTCGAAGCAATCCATTTTTAACACCTTCCTGGATTGCTTCGTCGGCTCTTTACGCTTCCTTGCAATGACGAATGTTAGTCGGGTTATATAATTATTTTGCCTTTACTTCTTCAGTTGCAGTCTCTTCATTTTCTGCCTTACTACCCTTACGACCAATGATAGTAGCAATAATAAAATCGCTTTTACTAGCTAGCTGAGTTCCTTCAGGTAGTTTAATGCCTTTAGCTTTTAAAGACTGACCTATATGCATATTAGTAACATCAACATTAATATTTCTAGGTATATTATTGACATCACATAAAAGAGTTATAGTTCTTTTTATGATATTAAAGAATCCCCCCCTTTTAACCCCCAAAGCTCTTTCTTTACCTTCATAGACTATTGGTACTTCCATTCTTTGGGTTTTTTCCTCTAAATGAACAAAGTCAACATGTCTAACTATATCAGTAATCGGATGTAATTCTACAGCTTTTGGTAACACTTTATGTATTGTGCTACCCACTTTAATTTGAACAATTGTTGATATAAAGCCGGGTTTTCTATAATGCTTAGTTATTTCTTTTTCTTCAATAGAAACGGAAAACACCTCTTTACCTGCTCCATAAACCACAGCTGGAACCATACCTCTTCTACGTAGGTCTCTTGCGGCTCCTGTCCCAAACCTCTCCCGCATTTCCGCTGCAAGTTCTAATAGTTCACTCATCTTTTTCTCCCAAGAGCTTTTAATAATATGAGGTGATGATAGTACTAAATGCTAAAAAATTCAAGTATTAATTTGACAAGACGTTTGACTATTGTTTACTATAGGTAGTTCATGCTAAATTATTAAGAGGTTATCATATGTCGAAAGATCAAGATCAACAACAAGATCAAAAAAACATATACACTGTATTATCAGGTGAAACAGTTACATTAACAAAGATGCAGAATGCTATAGGTGAACTCCTAGAGGCTAATCAACAATTAAAAGATAGCATGGAACTAAAACAGCAAGTGGATGCGTTAAAGAAGGAAGCACCGTCTTTACCTTGGTTTAGAAGATTCGTACAAATTATTCCTCAAGTGAAATATCTTTTTATAAAAAATGATGAGCAGATTGCCGCAGAAAGGAGAGAAAACAACAGAAAGCTACTCTCATATGTTGATAATACATTACAAAAAATAGGGGAAAGATCTTCATCTTTACAAGTAATCATCGATAAAGAATTACAAACAGGATTAGAAAAGGTTCTTCACAAATCATTATCGCAACAACAAAAACAAAAAGCAGAAGAATTACAAGCACGCTTGGACAGTTTAGGTGTATCTCAAGAAAATTTTAGGAAAATTGTACCAAAAGTTTATAGTGTTAATGAAGCTGTAGCATTAATGCATGAAAGAACACAGCTAACACAGATACAACAAGATATAACCAAGCTGGTAGATGCTAATAGTAAGGTTCAAGGACTGCTTGCTATAAAAAAAGAACTAACAGAATTGCAACAAAGATTACCATCAACTTGGCTAGACAGCCTCAAGAAGATTGTTGTAAAAATCAAAGATGCTTTCATAAAAAATTCAGAACAAATTTTAAAAGACACCGTAACCAAAAACAATGCAACGTTACAGCATGTTGATAGTGCTTTAAAAATCACTAGTAGAAATATAGAAGATTCGGCATTAGCTAGAAGAGATAAGTTACATAAAGAATTAGAAAATCTACAAAAAAGAAAATTATTACCCGAACAGTTAGAACGCGTAAAACTTCTGAGTAGTACAATTGACTTGACTTTTGCAAAAGCAGTTGTTGCTTCAGAACCATTATTTGCTAAGAATCAAGAGCAGGCTCAGTCGCAAGCCCTCTACTCATCAATGCCTAATCTACATACGACACCACTACGTCCAGCCCCTCCACCACCTCTAGCTAATACGTCGTTACCTAACCTAACTGTTCAGCAACCAAATATTGCAGAAACAATACCTCCAGCACCACCTCTAGCTGGTCATGGTACCCAGCAAATAATGGCAGGCTCTATGCCACCACAACCAAAACGTCAAGCTCCACCTCCACCAACACAAGCTACGTCATTGCAGAATTTAGCTGCTCAGCAACCAGATGTTGCACCAGCAGTAGTACCTCCACCTCCTCCACCGCCACATGTGGTACCAGGTTTACAGCAAGGTGCTCATCAGGTAGATACGCAAGTAGTACCACCACCATTGGCAGCAGAGCTTAATATACCGCCACCACCACCATTGCCAGTGGGAGGATTTTATACACCACCACCTCCACCGCCACCTCCAACTGGTCAACCTAAGAACCCGGTAGCAGCAAGCCCAATAGAAGGGCAGGAGAATCGAGTACAGTTATTAGATGAAATTACTGCAGGAATTACACTAAAGAAAGTAGAAGCTGTGGAAAAACCACCCACACGAGATGATATGTTAGCTCAGATTAATAAAATTGGTATTGAAGGACACAAACTAAAGCCAGCACAAGACAGGAAAATTAAAGAGTCACCTCTAGACATGGAGGCATCGTTAAAGAAGGAGATGGAAAAGAGAAGAGAGGCATTCCAAGATGATGATGAGGATGAACACGAACATGCTGATCTTGTGAAATTTATTAAAAATAAAGAGGTCAATGAATCGTCCCTTATTAGTAAACTTCATGTTGAATTTCCGGATTCTAAAGATATTAAGAGTAAAAAAGAGCTAGTTGAATTTATTAAGCAAGATTTGAGTGAGGACTGGAACGATGATGATTGGGACAAACAAGAAGCAATCGTCAAAAAGCTAGAGACAATTAAAGCAAAGTATGAGGAAGGTACTCTTGACCTATCGCCTAAGTCTGTTGTTGAAGCTCCAACGGGAGTTATCCCTACAAATTTGGTAGCAGCAGCACAAGCTATTGGACAGAATATGCAGAAACCTGAGAATGTTGCAGGACAAACCATTAAACCACCACCTGCACCACCTCTTCCCCCTAAAATTCGCCCTGCAGGTGGTCAGGGTGTATAAGGGATTATACAACCATTAATATGGTGTTGGATATCTGACCATTACATGGTCTCGCTAATAGACATATATGCAGCACACCGCTATTAGCGAGGAGCCACTTTGTGGCATTGATGCAATCCATATGATAAGCTTCATAGATTGCCACGCTCACGTACGTTTGCTCGCAATGACATATATGCAACCAAACGTTATTGCGAGGAGCTACTTTAGTATAGCTTAATCAAAGAAAATGGCGACAAGAGGAAGAAAATATAGTATAAATATAGAGAGAAAAAATATAGTAAAATCCGATGCCAACAAGTTATAGTTACGATCTGAGAACAAG
>JAIRUG010000052.1 GCA_031254535.1 Rickettsia sp. | reverse complement strand
TACCTTAGCAATCTCTACATTACTATACCCATCGTCATACATCAAAACTGCCTTAATACGATCACGTATCCTTCCGTCTCGTTCTGTCTTATGACGTTCCTTCAACTTTTCTCTTTGTTCTTCTGTCAATACATTCTTACTCATAGTGTCATATACTCTATAATATCTCTCCTATCTTTGCAACCCTTCATTTATGAGTAGTATATAATATTTATTCCAAATTCTGGAATGACTTTAAAAGAAGGACAATTTAATGATTCTGCTCAGAATTATATTGTCTTAGAAGGAATTTTTGAAAATAATGGAGTAAAGCAACAATATGATTTGACTCAAGCTATGGTCAAAATATATGTTTGTTTTACTAATTCTTGTAAGCATTTTGTTACTTATCGCTGCAGCACTTATACTAAAAGGGATCTAGATTTTACTTTACGTTTAGAGCCAAATATAGAACTATATAATCAGTCATTACTGCAATCTTTTAGTAAGAAATGTCGTGCTAATTTTGGAGATTTGAAATGCAAAATCAATAAAATGGTTTATAGTCAGATCTATAATATTGATGAAATGTTTGGTAGAACTATTGTTATCTCAAACCTCGATAAAGAAAATGGTTATTTCAATTATGGGGATGCTATTTTAGATAATGGTCAATTTTACAATAAAATCATTAGTCATTCTGGGAATTTAGTCATATTGGATAAACTAATTCTTGATAGTATGAAACATAATAAAACAGTTGATCTTATTGTAGGTTGTGATAAAAACTTTATAACTTGTTGCAATAAATTTAACAATGCAGTAAATTTTAGAGGAGAGCCACTAATTCCTGATGATAACTTTATAAAAGTGATTTAGAGGGATTTAATTGTAAGGTCTCAACGTCATTGCAAGAAGGCGTAGCCGACGAGGCAATCCATAAAAGTGATTAGAAATGGATTGCTTCGACCACTACGTGGTCTCGCAATGACGTTAGGCTATTTTTTAAATGCCATGCGTAAGGTGAGTTAATAAATATAAAAATTAAATGAATAAAGACTTTGTAAGACATTTCCTAGCTGGTTTTTTTAGTGTATTTAAAATATCTAAAACGACAATAAGAAAGAAGCCAGAAACAGATCTGCTTGAGTATTTTATTAAAATAGAAAAAGATATTAATTCAACATTTCAAGAAATAAAAAAGGAATATGAAAGAGAGTAAAAGCTTCTTTGCTAGTAATAATAGATTGAATAAAGGATATTTAAAAGTTAGCAATAATCCTAGAGAAAAAGATAATAGCTTCTATCGTAAGAAGTTTGAGCATGTTATGCCACCTATAGATTTAATGGAAGAATATGAAAATCTTCATCCAGGAACCTTGGCAAAATTAATGGTCATGGCAGAAAAAGAACAAACACATAGACACCAAATGGATATTAAAAGTATTGAGGTTTATGAAAGCATAACAAAAAAAGGAAGAATTAGTGCTGTTATATTTATGATGATGGTTTGTATTACTACTTTAGTTTTAGCGGTGCTGGGACATTTTATGATTGCTAGTATTTTTACTGCTTCAGTATTTTTACTGATAGGGACTGGATTATTCTTATCTTCTACTAAATTTACTAGGCAGAAAGATTATAATAGAAGATGAAAAATTTATTGTCATTATGTTGGAATTAAACAGAAGTATAGCTAATCGGGATTAGCATTACGCCAAATTCACAAACGTCATTGCAAGGAGCTACTTTAGTAGCATTGATGCAATTCATAAAAGTGATTAGAAGTGGATTGCTTCGGTCGACCTACGGTCTTCCTCGCAATGACGTTGGGTAAAGCATTTTCGTCATTGCGAGCAAACGTATGTGAGCGTGGCAATCCAGGAAACAATAAAAATATGGATTGCTTCGTCGGCTCCCGCCTCCTCGCTAATAGCGTATATGCAACCCAAACGTCATTGCGAGACCATGTAATGGTCGAAGCAATCCATTTCTACCTATTTTCCTGGATTGCTTTGTCGGCTATGCTGCCTCGCTAATAGACAGCACGATAGGTGCTTATTCGGCACTAATTCAGGTTAATTCACTATAGCTAATCGGGATTAGCTATATATATAAATTAAACGTTGCGTGAAAATTATGAGTAAATTACAAAAAGAAATGCAGGAAAAGCAGGAAGTTCCTTTTGAGTATTTGGTTTTTAGTGGTGGTGGAGCTAAGGGGGCTATATATTCTGGTGTTTATGAAGCCTTGGCGGAATCTGGAACAGTTGGAGGGGTAAAAGCCGTTGCAGGATCATCTGCAGGGGCTATAACTGCTGCAGTTGTTGCATGTGGTATATCGCCTGCAGAATTTGAAAGCATTTCAAAAAAGACAAACTTCAAATCTTTACTTGGTAAACAAGGAATTTCTGTTGGTCCGGTGCAGATTGACAAGGATGGTATGCCATTATACGATCTTTTAGATAATACTATAAGAAAAGGGGTCTTTAATTTTTTAAAGGGCAAGAACTTTGTAGAACTTTGTCAGGCAAGTCATGATAGGATTTCACAAGAACAAGAAAAGTTAGAGAAGAAAAAGCAAGATCTTTTAAGCTCAATTGAACAATTAAAACAACAAGATGGCGATAATAGTAAGCAGATTACTGATATAAATCAAAATATTCAAGGGCTAGACTTTCAGAAACAAGAGTTAAATAAGCGATTTGACAAAATTCAAACTATAATAGATTCCAATGGGAAAGAGTTTAGTGAGTTAACTGAAAAATGTCAAACTGGAGGGAAAATTCTTTTTAAGGATTTAGCTCTTTTAAAACTTGTGGATTCAGAGCAATTTAAAGACCTATTAATTACTGCGGTAAGGCGAGATAATGGTACGTTGCAAATTTTTAGTGCTGAAAATACTCCTGATGTTGAAATTGCTTTAGCTTGCCGTGCTTCCGCTTCAATTCCGATAGTTTTCCAACCTGTAACAATTGATGGTGTCGAATATGTAGATGGGGGATATAGGGACAATGTTCCTATGGAATATTTTCCTGAGAATGAGAGTAAGATAGATGCTGCCGAAGAATTAGATGGTTTTGAGAATGTCACTTTAACAAAAAAACAAGGTAGGGTTATGGCTCTTGCTTTTGGTAGTGGTATGGATGCTTCAACAAATATTGCTATATATAGTGCCAAAGATTTTACCAGTCCAAGTGCTATAGTAAAATTTATAATGGATGTAGTATATAAAACTCTGGCTAATGTTGGCGGACATTTTAAATACACGGAAACTGATAAAGCTACTCTTGCTAATTTACGTGAGAATGCATTAAACACGGTAACGCTGGATACTCAAGGTATATCCACTCTTGATTTTGATGATGCTCAGCAATATGCAGGTTACTTGCATATTAAAGGTCGTTTTCAAACTTTGGAATATTTAGATAATTATGAACTAGGTAAAGGGGTAGATAAAACATTTGAACATCAGAAATTTCTTCTAAACGTCTATGAGGCTTATGATAATGAAAATTTGAATAAAACATTTTCTCAGAAATTGTTAGGTCATATAATCCCGTCAAAACCTAAAACTGAGAGAAGTTGGCAAGATCGTGATAATATGCGAAATCATGAAGAAAAAGCTGATACACTTTTATCTTTTTGTACGGCAGAACGTTGGGAAGGTAAAGATAATAAGAGCACCTTAAAAGAGTATGTAATACTTGCAGCAACTAACCGCAGTAAAGAAGTCAGAAATGATACCAAATCTTTAGAATCACTGATCAAGACCTTAAATGCCCCAACAACATCAAATAAAATTAAAGAAGATTTTATAGAATTATTAGCTATTGATAAAAAACAAGATAAAAGGTTGGATACGGGAAAGAGTTCAGCAAAGAATATTGTGGAGTTTAAATTCACAAAAGAAGATTTTAATGTCTTTCTAAGCAAGAATAAAAGTGAAGCTTTTCGTATTAGTAATCAGGGGAAAGGAGCCGGGCATTCTAAGGGTGGGGTATCCTAAATAGTTGCTCCATCAAAAATCTAGAAATATAACATCTAGTAAAAAAATGGGAGTATTCCTAGCTAATATATGGATATTGACCTTTTAGTTTCTTCATTCTTTCTTCGTAATTTATTGAAGAGGTATAGCTTAATCAAAGAAAATGGCGACAAGAGGAAGAAAATATAGTAAAATCCGATGCCAAGAAGTTATAGTTACGATCTGAGAACAAGAGTAATAAAGGATGTAAATGCCAAAATG
>JAIRUG010000068.1 GCA_031254535.1 Rickettsia sp. | reverse complement strand
CTACTACTTCAAAATCAAATAATTCTTTAAATTTACGATATTGATGCTTTGCGTTAACTAACTGATTTAGACTTACCATTGTCATTTGATTCGAAGACATTCTACAACTCTCTTTTTTTTTTTTCATTATACCATACCTATCTCTTCTTTCAACAGTCCCATAGACGATATTTACAAAGAATATTGGCGTTACAGAGAATTAACACCCTGGGGAACACCCTATTCACCAAATAGCTTTTCCGTTAGAGTGTATATACTCAAATGATTTGGAGAATTGGATTTGAAAATGAGGGGCGAGCACACGCAGCGTACATGAGCCTACTATTACCCACAAATATTTTGTTAAGGCTATAACTAGCATTACTCCGTCTATTAGCGAGGAGGCGTGAAGCTAGAGCGAAGCAATCCATATGACAAGCTTCATTGCCACGCTCACGTACGTTCTCTCGCAATGACATATATGCAACCCAAACGTCATTGAGAGGAGCTACTACTTTAGTAGCATTGATGCAATCCAGAAAAGTGATTAGGAGTGGATTGCTTCGTCGACTTTTACCTTCTCACTAATAGTGTCAGTTTACTATGGCTAAATGCTAATCGGGTTAGCTATATAAAATCGCTGAAACACTAATATATTGATTAAACAGAGAGTTTTGGACTACACCATGTAATCCTTAAAGTTAGTTGGTAGCGAGGGAGGGATTTGAACCCCCGACACGCGGATTATGATTCCGCTGCTCTAACCAACTGAGCTACCCCGCCATGATGGAAAGAGCTTCAAGACAAGTAATGCTAATCGAGTTAGCTATATGTTCAAGTCTAATTCTTCAAATCATTTGAGTATAAGCAGCTTCTCACAGAACATAGAAAAATTTTAACGTTTAGAGAACTGAGTACTTTTTCTTGCTTTATGCTTACCATATTTTTTTCTCTCCACAACCCTTGAGTCTCTGGTTAAGAAACCAGATTTGCGCAAAATACTGCGAAATTCTGGGGCAATTTTATCAAGAGCTCTAGCAACACCATGTAATACAGCACCCATTTGCCCTGATATTCCGCCACCTTTGACAGTACATATTATATCATACTGCCCAGAAGTTTTGGTTACAACGAATGGCTGTAAGAGAGATTTGGTATGAGTTTCACGAGTAAAATATTGCTCCCCATTTTTTTTGTTAACAATCATCCTACCACTACCACTTTTTAACCAAACTCTAGCAATTGCATTTTTTCTTCTGCCCGTACCATAAACTTTGTTATCACTATTTTCTACAGGCGTTTTTTGCTTAACTAACTTACTCTGAACTGTACCACTCTTAGTATTTTCGCTTTGAACCTTCAATATTGTCATAATTCACTATTTTTTATTCTTTGTATTTTTGCTTGCAAAATCATAAAGCTCTGGTTGTTGGGCTTTATGCGGGTGTTCATTCTCTGCGTAGACATATAGATTACCCATCTGCTTCGACCCCAGAACATTTCTTGTGATCATTCTTTTTACAGAGAGTTTAACGACACGCTCAGGGTACTTACCAGCCAGAATTTTCCCAGCAGTTGTATCTTTTATTCCACCCGGAAAACCAGTATGACGATAATAAATTTTACCATCTTTAAGAGCTGATTTTTTACCTGTCAAACAAATATGTTTGGCATTAGTTATTATTACATAATCCCCACAATCTAAATGAGGGGTGAAGGAAGGCTTATGTTTACCGCGTAAGATTTTAGCTACTTCACTAGCAAGCCTACCCAATACAAGGTCTTTAGCATCTATAACCCACCACTTCTTTTGAATTTGTGACGGTTTTGCAGAATAAGTTTTCACGTTATATATCTTTATTAATTAGAATTATACTTGGAAATAGCACAAAAGTTGCTGTTGCCACTCCCCAATCTGAGCTATATTAAATAGCATTATAATTAGTGTTTTGTCAAGATAAATGTACAATATATTAATATTAATATATACCATAATACAGTCTCTTGACTAGGTTTTGTTGACAAAATTTAAATTGTTTATATTTTGAGCATTTTTAAGCGAAAATTAATAAGATTTTTGCCGGAATAGTTGATCCTATTTCAAAAAAATCTTATAATTTGCAGCTAAAAAGGGTCAAAATAGAGTAATTTAAATTTTGTCAACAGAACCTAATCTACCAACATAATTTTTTTATCAGTAATAACATACATAGTACCACAACAGGTTTTGCCCTGATATTCAATATTTTTAATAATTTTACTAATCACCGGAGTGATGCTTAAATTACCATTAATATCTGATTGGAAACTATATAATTCACCTTTAGTAGAGATAATATTTAAGTTCCAATCTTTTCCTCCAGTTGTTTTACCAATTATCGGAGCTAAAAATGATGAAGCTTTAACTTTCTTGATATCTTTTCCATCGTTTATATCTGCTACAAACTTAACTTTACCAAATTCAGTGCTTATGGCAGCCACTTGTCCAGCATTATTTGTTATAAATAAACTATTGCCAGCTAAAGACATTGATTGTACATCATAAGCTTTAGTTTGCCAGAGGATATTACCCGTCATAATGTCTAGCTTTATTAGCTTGCCAGTACTATTAGCTATATATATGTGAGAGTTATTGATAACAGGTTTGCATAATATAAAAGCTGCTTCAAAATTTGGTAAGCCTATTTCTTGCTGGCTAGATAAATCGTTAGTCCATAAAATTTTGCCACTATTAGCTTCTAGAGCAAGGATTTGCCCTGAATTATAATTTACTATTACATAACCATTTTGTACTATTGGAGCAACATGATAGCTTGATGACAGAGTTTCAATTATACCTTCATGTTGCCAAACAAAATTTAATTTTTTAATATTAAGCGCTAATATTTGATTAGTTACTGTTTGAACTATAATAGTATGATCATTAATTAATACCGGTTTTATTCTGGTAATATCAGGTAGTTCTTTTCTGATTATTTCGTGACCTGACTGACTATCTAAAACTACCAAAAATCTTGAACCATAGGTAACATATAGTTTATCATTATGGTGTAAGATCCCACCACCAGAATAATAATCACTTTTGTTAGTACTTACATTATATGACCACATAATAGATTTGTCTTTCATAGAAAAGGCAGAAACATTACCTTTAGTATCTATGGTATAGACAACAGCTTTCTTAAAGATTGGTTCGGCTATTATTTTATGTTTTGTAATAGTATATTCTTTATTTTGAAGCATTTCAGGGCTAAATATATTTGTCTTTACCGTAGAATCCATTTGAATTGCTTCATTACTTTCTACAGATAATTTAGGAGTTAATTCTACAATATTTTTAATTTTTGTAGCTCCAAGACCGCAAGAAGTTAGAATAAAAGGTAGTAAGAAAATAATTAATCGTTGTTTTATCATAATTTAGACCTTTATTATTGTAAGTTTAAAAGTAAAGCTTTAGCCTGGTCTTTAACTACTTGAGTTATACTTTCTAGTGAGATCAGCTTTTTCAAAGTATTTTCTGCTAAATCTTTTGAGTTATTTCTAATATACCAAATTGCTTTGATAATATTTGCTGTACCAAAGAATGGTTTATTTTCATCATCAAAGTAATTTAAGTATTTCTCGATTTCATTAATGTTTATATCAGATAAATTTGGGTCGTCTATCATTAAACTCAACCAAAGTAAACGGGCATATGCACTTGTTAATTCGTCATAATTATTGTTATCGATAACTTTTTTTAATAAAGTTCTGGCTTCGATAAAATCTCCTTGGTGTATTTTGATACTAACTTGCTCGATAGCAGCTAAGCCCTCTACTTTATTATTACTTGTTGTCATTAAATTATCCAAAGATTTTATAGCAAGATCTTTATTATCATTAATAAGTGCAATAGATTTAACTAAAATATCACCTGTCTTTTGATTATTCTCTATTTCCTTTCCATTACGCCAATTATTTATTAACATAAATAATATTACTATAAGTGTAAGGATTATAGTGATAGGAAGAAATTTTTTAAAGTAATAAAGTTTCTTTTCTTCGTTTTTATCACTTAAAACTTCTTGTAAAATGTCAGTCATGATTATTTACCAATTATTATTCACCTGTTTGTTCATAGCACCTAACCGCTTACAAGCAAATTTAGTTCTTGCATCCCTAGCTCTTTTTATTGATGTTGCTGACCTATTTGGAAACTCTGTTTCAAGCTTATCAAAAATAGAGCATGCTTCTTGTATTTTTTTTAGTTCCCCAAGAGATAATGCTAATTTTAGCAATGAGTCAGAAGCTTTGCTCCCTTTTGGCGATTGTTTGTAACCTTTTAAATAATTTATCGCCGCTTTATCAAACATATTACGTCTAAAAAAAGATTCTCCATACCAAAAATAAGCATTACTTAACAAAGGACTATTAGAATAATTTTTTAAGAAATTTGCAAATTTTTCTTCTGCATCTGTTAATTTATTATCTTTTAAAGAGGCAAGTGCTAAATCATAAAGTTGTTTATCTTTTGGTATCCCCGAAATAGGTTTTGCAATATTAGTAGAAACAACTTCTTTTTCTACTTTTTTAGTAGATGCTATGTCAAAAACATCATTTTCCATAGAATCATCTACTAAATTTTTTGCTGTACCACTACTATCTTGGGAGCTTATTACCTCTTGTTTTGTAGAGTTTAAAATTTTCTCTAATTTAGCAATACTATGTTCTATTATTTCAATTCTGCCGAGTAAATGTTGATTTTCTTTTTCCAAAACATCTAATCTTTCTGCATAATCATTAGATGGGTCAAATTTTAAACTCTTTCTAGTAATTTGATTTTCAGCAAATGCTTGCGTAGTAATCAGAATAATTAATAAATATATAGAAATTATTTTCATACATTAATATTTGATTTAAAGATTATAAAACCAGCTGAGTATACTAGAATTTTTATAGTAATCTATAACTTTTCAGTTCAGCTTGATTTTTTATACTAACTCACCTTACACATGGCATTTGAAAAATAGCCTGACGTCATTGCGAGGAGCCACTTTGTGGCATTGATGCAATCCAGGAAAGTAATTGGAAATGGATTGCTTCGTCGTAGCAAAGCTACTCCTCGCAATGACGTATAGCTTAACCAGATAATATGGCGACATCAGCTAATGCTGCCCAAACTGCCTGAAAGAAATCAGAGAAATTACCAGCACTTTTCCTGCTCTGCTGCTTAATT